>JBKPPE010000271.1:0-7794 GCA_046733375.1 Acidobacteriota bacterium
ATATAGTCTTCGCCCATCTCATAGCCCTGACGGACCAGTCGCTGTGCCTTCCGCTTTCCCATGTCGACAAGGTCTTCCGCGATCACTTTTCCTTCGGCCGCTTTGGCCGCCAGGTGCGCGAGCTTTATTCCCGTGTTCTTCCCATCTTCCACAGTTGCAGTCCTCATAATCGATCCCTCCATACCAATCATAACGGAAAATGGCCCAACACGGTTTCAAATCTATGACGTTAGCATTGCCAACGTTCGCCAACCGGAGAAATCCGCTCGATCAATTACATCCCATTCGGAATCGCCACAGGTATCACAGCCAGACGCAAAAGCGGATCGATGAAGGGCGGCGGTGGTTTGCGCGAGTCTTTCGATGGATTCGTGACGGTCCACATGCACATGGAACCTGCGGGGATTACCAGTCTGCGAGAAATCGAAAAGGTTTCCCCGTCGATAGATGTTTCCGCAAGTAGGAAATGTTGACCGGGGCTGATGTTGAAATCAATACTGACTTCGGCAGGAGGGACGGTTGCTCTGGTCACACCGTCGATCGAAAAAGTGATCGGCCAACTGGAGGCATTGATTACGCTAATTGTCGTTTCGCGAGATGGGTGTGACACGCATTGCGCATTCACTACAGCCGCGCGCGCCACCAAGCAAAGACACACCACCAGCCCGAGTCGGGCGATTCTGAAAAGGGCTCTCATGATAGACCTCCATTTCCGCGGCGCTGAAGTCGCGCCCAACCTTTCGCATGAACCCCCTCCTAACGCAACGCCTTTATCTGCTGGATTGTGACCGTGGTGGTTCCGTTCGTTCCGGCGGCGCGGCTGTACGAAACCCAGAAGCCCTCTGCTTCGTAACGAACAAGTTTGTATAACGAACCATCCTGCATCTGATCGATTGACGGACCAATAACGTTGCGGTAGTCGGGTGCACCCGCCCCTGTGTAGTCAATCGAGATCGTTACGACTTTGTGTGTCGCGTTATAGGCGAACTGGGCCGACTCGCTGTCAGAGAACATGTAGTAATCCTGATCGTCAGCTTTCACTGTCGGGTTGCCAAGCTTCGCTCGGACTTCATCGGTGGTCATGCCTAGCCGAATGCCTTTGTACTCGGAAAACAGAGGTTGTTGCGGGCTTGTCAACGCCGTTGCCGTGGGGCGTGCTTTTTGGCCGTTTGTGACAACGACCATAAGCATGACCAGTGCGGTCGCGCTAGCAAGCTGAAAGGTCCTTCGCATTACATTTCGCATTTCAAATACCTCCAATAACGAACTCTGGTGACCGCGTGCTTCACGCGCGATCGCTACTATTTCCAATAGTCTTGCCGACGGCCCACACTTCGCCACCAGCACGAACCTGCAAAATAATCTGGTCAAGCGGACGAGGCGGCGGTCCATAAACGACATAGCCCGTGCGCCAATCGTAAGTCCCGCGGTGACAGGGGCACGCGAGACATCGACGCGCTGAATCGAACTCGACCGCACATCCCAAGTGCGCGCACTTGCGGCTGAATGCGACGAATTCACCGTCATTTCCTCGCACTAAAACCGCCGCGTCCTCCCGTTTCGGATAATTGAAATACAAGCAGGAACCTGGCATCAGCCGCTCGGCGCCTTCAATTTTTTGCGGTGGATAAACGGCCAGGTTTTGATCAGTGGATGGCGTGGCTGAGAGAGTTTTCGTCATCAACACTACGCCGGCAGAAGTAATTAGCGCGCGTCCACAAAATTCGCGCCGATCGATTTGCGGTGTACCAGCCTCAATTTCGCGAGACATACCGCTTGCTCCTTACTCAGTGGATTCAGTCGCCTCCCATGGAAGTGCCGTCGCCGTTTGAATTAGCAACCGATGTACCGACGAAATATCGTTATTTGTTAGGTTTTAAGTGATTGGAGCAGAACAAGCGTGAGAAAAACTTCGCAAGGGACACAAAAGTCCCCAGCTCAGGAGCGGCTCGGGTTTGCGCTGGAATTAACTGAAGCGGATGGTTAAGGTCGTTAGAAACGGAATGGCCGCTTGAGCACGCGCCAAGTCGTCTTCAGCATCGCCACAAGTTTGGGTTGTCTTTCCGACGGAACCGCTCCTGAGCGATGAGCGACTTCCGTGTGAGACGATAGATGCTCGTTGTGTTTCTCTGCGCGGTTTCTAACACCGAATAGCACTGGCGATTAACTCCGCGCGCGTATCGGCACTTTTGCTGCCCTGTCGTATCGCGTCGCGGACGGGGACGAAGTGCCAAGTTCGCGGCTGTTCGCGATTGCCGGCGTTTCCAAAGGCGGGGTCGCGACGTTTGTTGCGAGCAAGGTGCGTCTCGATCGAGAAGTCGTCTGCTGATAAGCAATGAATGCGGCGGTGAAAAACAGACCGAGAATCGCGAGCGCCGTCAGCGTTTTCGGCGATATCAAGCATCGCCGGACGAATGATCGCCGAGGAGGAAGCTTAATCAGCGCCAGGCGCTGCCGGTCGGGAACTAGCTCCGTTCCATCAAAATCGCACACAAGATGAAAGTCGGGAAAACTAAAATTGCACGCCGGACAATGTTTCATGGAAAACCTCGGAATGACCACCGGAGAGAGCAGGGGCGCTACTAACAAGATACAGATCTTCAGCAACCGCGACAACCACGAAATTTTTTCGGCGGTCGCGCTCAAAGTTCCTTCCGCAGAAAGAACAACGTGTGGCCATGGCTTATCTCTGCCAATTCACCGAACACTTCATAACCGAGTTTGCGGTAAAACGGCAGCGCCTGAAAACTTGTCGTTTCCAGATAGACGAGCGGGTGGTCGTGCGCTGCCGCGTACTCTTCGATCGCCGTCATCAGTTGCGATCCGTAGCCACCGCCCCGGTGTTCTTCATCGACCCACAGCGCATCAATGTGCATTGAACGTCCCCAGAGGTTTCCCTGCACTCCGCCGACAATTCGGCCTTCGTCTCGCAGAAAACACGCGACCGGTCGCGGACGCTCATTGCCGGTTTGCGCTCGATTGAATTTTCGGACGCCATCGAGCACAAGCCGAAAGTCATCAGCACTCGGATTCTCGTCAAGCTCGATCTGCAGCTCACTCATGTCCTAAGTTTCAATTCTCGTCCCGTAAGTTTCAAGTCAGCAGAGTTGCTGAGCACACGGCAGCAGGAGGTATGCACTGCGCGAGAGTTCGTGTATTATCCGCGCGACTTTTTTTGAACTCTACAATTTCTCATGACACCCCTAATTTCGATCAAACAGCCTGGACGTCTAATTATTGCGTCGCTTCTTTCGTGCCTATTTGTCGCCGCTGCTTTTGCGCAAACGAAACAGCCCGATGACTACAACGCCATCTTCAAACCACTCAAATGGCGATCGATTGGACCATTTCGCGGCGGCCGCTCAAACTGCGCGACCGGCGTCGTCGGTGATCCGAAAACTTATTATATGGGCACGACGGGTGGCGGCGTCTGGAAAACAGATGACATCGGCCTTAGTTGGCGCAACGTGTCCGACGGATTTTTCAAGACCGGTTCGGTCGGCGCCGTGGCCGTCTCTGAAAGCGATTCGAATGTCGTCTACGTTGGCATGGGCGAGCACGCAGTGCGCGGCGTGATGACGTCCTCTGGCGATGGTGTTTACAAGTCGACCGACGCCGGGAAGACCTGGAAGAAGGTCGGTCTCGATGAGACGCGACACATTTCGCGCATCGTGATCGATCCGAAGAATCCGAATATCGTCATCGTGGCGGCCCAGGGCGCGCTCTACGGATCGAATAAAGAGCGCGGCATCTACAAGTCGGTCGATGGCGGCGCTACCTGGAAGAACGTGTTGTTCGTGAATGAGAAGACGGGCGCGGCGGAATTGTCGATGGACATGACGAATCCGCGCATGCTCTACGCGGCGATGTGGGAACACGGACGTTTGCCCTGGAAAGTCATCAGTGGTGGCCCCGGCAGCGGTCTCTACAAATCCACGGACGAGGGCGATACGTGGGAAAAAATGAAAGACGGACTGCCCGAAGAGATGGGCAAGATGGCCATTGCGGTCAGCCGCTCAAATCCCGAGAAGGTTTACGCGCTCATCGAGAGTGATTCCGACAAGGAAGCAGGTGGGCTGTTTGTTTCGAATGATGCAGGAAAGAAGTGGAGCCGCATCACCAACGATCATCGGCTGCTCCAGCGGGCATGGTATTACATCGAACTTTTTATCGATCCGAAAAATGACGACACGGTGTATGTGATGAGCGCGCCGGCACTGCGATCCACCGATGGTGGCAAGACGTGGGAGACACTGTCGGGAACACACGGCGACTTTCATGACCTGTGGATTAACCCGGACAATCCGCAAAACATGATCATCTCGAACGATGGCGGATCTGCCATTACGTTCAATGCCGGCAGAAGTTGGAGCACGCAACTCAACATGCCGACCGGCCAGTTCTATCGAATCAATGTCGACAATCAATTCCCTTACCGCATCTATGGCGGTCAGCAGGATAACACTTCCGTTTCGATCGCAAGCCGGGAGTTGGGCAGCGGCGGAATCACCACCGCAAGTTGGGCACCTTCGGCGGGCGGCGAAAGCGCGTTTCTGGCTTTTGATCCGAACGATCCGAAGCGCGTCGTCGGCGGCAGCTATCAAGGAACAATCGAAGTTCTTGACGTCAACGCGAAAGGTTCAACCCAAATCATGGCTGCGCCGATTCAGTATCTCGGCATGGACGCCAAGGACATCAAGTATCGGTTCAACTGGAACTCTCCGATCATCTGGAGCAAGTACGAACCGGGCACCTTTTACCACGGCGCGCAATTTCTTCTGAAGACAAGCGACTGGGGCAACAGTTGGAAAGAAATCTCTCCCGACCTGACGCGCAACGAAAAAGAGAAACAGGGAAAACCGGGCGGGCCGTACACGAACGAAGCAGTCGGCGCGGAAAACTACGGCACATTGAGTTACGTGATCGAATCACCACACGAAAAGGGCGTGATTTGGACCGGTAGCGACGACGGACTCGTTTATTTGACTCGCGACGGTGGTGCGAACTGGAAGAACGTCACGCCAAAAGGTCTGGCAGAGTGTCTGATCAATGCGATTGAGATTTCGCCGCATGACAAAGCCACCGCTTACATCGCCACTACCCGTTACAAGTTTAACGATCACCGCCCCGGCCTGTACAAAACGACAGATTACGGTGCGACGTGGACGAAAATCGATGACGGAATTCCCGTGAATGCGTTCACACGCGTCGTGCGTGAGGACGATGTACGCAAAGACCTGCTGTTCGCTGGAACCGAGCTTGGACTGTTTGTGTCATGGGACGGAGGCAATCACTGGTCACCTTTTCAGTTGAATCTTCCGATCACTCCCGTCACCGATTTACGAGTGCACAAAGCGAACCTAATCGCCGCGACGTCGGGCCGAGGGTTCTGGGTTCTTGACGATCTCGGCGTGCTGCGTCAGTACCACAAAGACATGCCGGCATTTAGCGTCTACCGGCCGGCCGATGCTTATCTGGTTAATGGCTCAAGTGAACTCGACGAGACCAGCGCGGATTTCACCGGCGCCAATCGTCTGCGCGGCGTGAATCCTTCGACGGGTGTCGTCGTCTACTACCAACTGCCCGAGTTGAAGAAAGACGATCAGATCTCATTAGAGATCAAAGACGCTGAAGGAAATCTCGTGCGCAGCTTCTCCTCAAAGGCTGACGACAAATACAAGAAGTACGAGGGCGCTCCGAAGGAAGAGCCGGTGTTGTCGAAAAATAAGGGACTGAATCGATTTGTCTGGGACGTGCGCTACCAGACGATGCCTGGAGTCCCGGACGTGGACATGGAAACGAGTTATGCCGGACACAAAGGGCCTCCGGGAAACTTTTCGATTGCGCTGAAGATGGGTAATCAAACTGTTTCAACCGAAGTTGAGATTCTCGCCAATCCGCTTTATCCAACCGACCCGGCAACGTACAAGCAATATCACAGCACCATGTGGGCGATGGAAAAGGAAGTGGCGACGATGCACCTGATGGTGAATGACCTCTACGGCAAACAGAAGCAGTTGGCATCTCTGCTCGCGGCCCTGCCCGTGGGCGACAAATACAGTGCGATCAGGAAAGACGGCGAAGCACTGCTAAAGAAAATGAAGGCATGGGATGAAGACATGGTGCAGCGGAAATCGAAAGCATACGACGATGTCGAAAACTTTCCGAACAAGTTCACCGCCAACTACATGTTTCTCATCAACATGACAGAGAGCGACATACCGCGCGTGAACCAACCGTCGGTCGATCGGCTGAGGGAATTGAATGCTCAGTGGTTGATATTGAAAGCTCGTGGAGACGAAGTCCTCCAAAAGGACATCCCAAGTTTCAACAAACAACTTTGGGATGCGGGGCTCGGCGCGATTTGGAAATTCTAGCGAACGCTGGATCCTTACAGTGCTATTCCCCAGGGGCCATCGCCGGCTTTAATGGTGGCGATGACTTTATTTGCAGTGGTGTCGATTACCGACACGTCATTAGAAAGCCCATTCGCGACATACAGCTTGCGCCCATCGCCGGTTACCGCGATTCCCCAGGGCCGTTGACCGACAGGAATGTATTGCAAGAAGGTTAATGACTCGCCATCAATCACCGCGACGCTATTGCCACGTCCCGTGGCCACGTAGACACGCTTACCATCCGATGAAACCGCGATGCCTTTTGGCTTGATAACGCTGGCCGGGTCACTCTTTGGAAGATCGATAGTCTTAGCGACGTGATGATCACTGGTATCAATCACTGACAGCGTGCCGCCATTCTCTGCGCTCACGTATGCGCGCGAGCCGTCACGCGTAAACACTGCTTCCCGTGGACGCGCGCCGACAAGAAATGTCTTCACCGGCTGATTCGTTCGGGTGTCGATCACCGTTACGGTGCTGCTACTTTCCGACGTGATATAAACCCACCGGCCGTCGGGACTGATTGCGGCTCCTTCAGGCTCGAGTCCGACGGCGAAAGCGGCCACCACGCGATTTGTTTTTACGTCGGTTACTGATGCCGTCCCGGCATCTTCATTCGAAATGTAGAGCTTTGAATCGTCATCGTTCAGCGCGAAATTTTCGGGATCCGTGCCGGCGTTGTAGTGCGCCATCACACGGCCGTTTAAATCCATCTGCACAATCGAGTTTTCACCTTGCATTTCGTTCGAGGGAAGACTGACCGCAACCCAAATCGTCTGCTTGTCCGCGCCGAGTCGTATCCCACGAACTCGACCACCGACTTTGATTGTCGAGGTGACCTGATCGCTTTTCGTATCAATCGCGGTGATCGTTCCGTCCCTTTCGTTTGTGACAAACGCCAGCGGCCCTCTGGACCTATGGCACGCGCTGGTTACCACGGCGACGATTAGCGCGAGCGTAACCTTCATGAGCAAGGCAATAGTTTTCGGCATGCTATTTAACCAGTGTGGCTGTTCGCAGTTCCGAGACTTCGCAGAGCAGCCGTGGTGCTTTGGGATCGGACAGATCGAGTTTGTCCCAGGGAACACGATAGCTTGATCCTTTTTGCCGCGCCCCGATGACGTGGAAAATAGCGCGAGCAATTGTAGACGCGGCAAGACGTTCAAGTACGCCATAGCTACCGGTAAGAAATTCTTCGACGTAGCACCCGCGCGCGTCCTGTTTGGCGCGAATTTCTTCTAGTCGGCCGATGACGCGGCCGTTCATCGCGCGCACCTTACGCCCGAGCAGTAGCTCAGCATGGATTTGTGTTACTGCCATTTTAAGCTCCCGGAATTCGGCCAATTACATTTTTGCGTAGCCATAATTCCAGTTCCAGCGCTGGCGTTTGGTTCGC
>JBKPPE010000272.1:0-4188 GCA_046733375.1 Acidobacteriota bacterium
CTGAAAAGCCGGCAATTCTGGAGTACTTAACGCGCCTGATGATTCACGTGTGACGCTCGGGAAAACGGCAGTTACGCTGGACAGGGACGACCGCAAGCGCCGCAGGTCTTCGAGCATTTGCGTCGCTGACTGATAACGCGCGTCGGCGTCCTTTGCCATCGCCTTCAGAATTATTTGTTCCAAGCCGCGTGGGATTCCGGGATTCAGATGTGAAGGTTTGCGCGGTTCGACTTGCAGGACTTTAGAAGAAATTTCGATCTTGCTGTTTCCAGTGAATGCTGGTTTTCCCGTCGCACACTCGTAGAGCGTGGCTCCCAGTGAGAACAGGTCGCTGCGCGCATCGATCGGCATCGCTCTGAGTTGCTCAGGCGACATGTAGGCAACGGTGCCGACGATGTACCCTTCCCCGGTAAGTTGCGTGTCCGTCTTTGCTTCGGCATCAACTTCCGCAGTCTGTGAGATTCTCGCCAGTCCAAAGTCCAGCACTTTCGCTTGACCGCGCGGCGTGATGATGACGTTCTGCGGTTTGATGTCGCGATGAATGACGCCTCGTTCGTGAGCTTCCGCCAAAGCTTCCGCGATCTGAATGCCGACCTCGATCACTTCTTCAGGAGGAAGCGGCGCCTCCTGCAATTTTGTGAACAGCGTCTTGCCTTCAACGTACTGCATCACGATGAAGGGTGAATCTCCGGCGTCATTCACTTCATAGATCGAGCAGATATTCGGATGGTCCAGCGTTGCGGCCGCTTTCGCCTCGCGCAACAAACGCTTGCGCGCGTGCACGTCGTCGAGTGACTTCGCCGGAAGCAGTTTGATCGCGACTCTCCGCTCGAGTTTCGTGTCGTGGGCCAAAAACACTTCACCCATACCGCCGGTGCCGAGCTTTTCGATAATTCGATAGTGAGCGAGTTGTGTGGCAGCCAAAGCTGGATTACCCCGCGCGATTCGGAACGTCAGGAAGGGCGCGACTCACGGCCGCGGACTTAAAGTTGGAAGACCCATGGAAATACGTCACCAGTGTACGACGCTTTCGATTGATCGAGACTTCTACTCTGAAGGCGTACGGTTGTCAATCAGTTAGTTTGGAACCGCTTGGCTTGTGCAACTCACAATCATTTTGTGGTAGTCACTGTTTCGCTGATCAGTTCCGGCATGAGGGGAATACGGTTGAAGCTTATGTTCGTAGCATTCTCAATTGCATTCAGGATTGCGGGAGCCGGACCATCCATCGGCAACTCGCCGATGCCTTTCGCGCCACCGGGACCGAAGGCGTAAGGATTCTCTTCAAAGTAGACACGAATTGGCGGAAGGTCGGCGGCCGTCGGCATGATGTAGTTAGTCATCTGACCGTTCGCCATGCGACCGTTTTGCCACGCGACATTTTCATACAGCGTGTAACCGATCGCCTGCGCCACACCCCCTTCAATTTGTCCGGCGGCCAGAGTGGGATTAATGACACGACCGACTTCCTGTACCGCAACAAAGTCATCAACACGCGCTTCGTAGGTGAGCGGATCGTACGAGACTTCGGCAACATAAACCGCCCACGCGAACGCACCGTATGCGTCGCCTTCGTACTTCTCATCGTCCCAGCGAACTCCTGGTGGCGGTTGATACTGGCTGGCTGATTTGAGCGGACCGAACTTCGCGATGTATTCGCGACATGCGTTCCGAAATTCGGTTTGCGTGAATTGATCTTTGAGCAAGCCGCTGGCGACCAGCGTTTGCTTCAAACCGAGGACCGCGGACTCAACGAGCTTACCGACGATCATTGCAGTCCGGGACGCGACGGTTGGGCCGCTGTTGGGAACTTGCGCAGTGTCCGGCTGAACTACTTCGACTAGATCGTAATCAATGGCCAGGGCTTCCGAGGCAATCTGCGCAAAGATTGTGTTCGTCCCCTGACCAATTTCTGTGCTGGCCGCGAGGATTTTTACGCGTCCATCAGCCGTCGCTTCAGCTCCAACAACTGATTGCAGGTAGACTTCGCCTGACCCGGTGAATCCCGCGCCGTGCATGAACGTGGCGAATCCGATGCCTTTCTTGATTGCCGGGAGCGCGGACGCCCTCGTCCGCATCTGTTTCGACTGTGCGTCATTGCGGGCGAGGGCGCCCGCGTTCCCAGCGTTTTCTTTCGCAAACCGCTCCCGCTTCGCGTGATAATCCGTCAGCTCAAATGCGCGAGTCATCAGCCCTTCCAGATCGACCTTCTCACGAATCACCTGATTCGTCGCCGTTGTCTCGCCTTCCCTGATGAAGTTGCGGCGGCGGAATTCATCCGGCGGCAAGCCAACTGTCTTTGCCACTTTGTCGAGGTGACGTTCCAGGGCAAAGATGCTTTGCGGCGCACCGAACCCGCGAAATGCGCCGTGCGGTGGCACATTCGTCGCGACAGCCCGACTGTTGATGCGAACGTTCGGACAGTAATAAGGACCCGCAGCGTGAATTGTGCCGCGCGAAAGGACGACCGGCGACAGCGTGCAATAAGCGCCGCCATCGATCACAAAATCGATCTCCACCGCGAGCAGCTTTCCATCTTTCGTGACCGCAGTTTTGTGACGTGTGCGCGAAGGATGGCGCTTCGTGGTTGCGGCCATGTCCTCGGCGCGGTCATAGACCATCTTCACCGGCTTGCCTGATTTCCACGCCAGCAGCGCCGCGTGTCCGGAAATCAGCGAAGGATATTCTTCTTTACCGCCGAAGCCGCCGCCCGTTTCTGTTTGAATCACGCGGATCTTTTCTTCCGGCAGGCCGAACAATTTGATCAAGGCCTTGTGCACATAGTAAGGACACTGCATTGATCCCCAAATTGTTACGCCATCATCGGGATTTGCGATCGCAATCGCGCCGTTCGTCTCGATGTAGAGTTGTTCCTGCGCGCCCGTTTCGTATTCACCTTCGACAATAAGATCCGCCTGGTACCAGGCTTCATCAACGTTTCCTTTGTTCACCAGGAACTTTTTGAAAACGTTGTCATCGCCCCAGATGATTTCTTTCTGCGCCAGGGAATCTTCCAAAGAAAACACTGGTGGCAGTTCTTCGTAATCAATTCGCACATGGCGCCGGGCCTCTTCCAGCAGGTACTTATCGTGATGCGCGAGCAGGACGATCGGCTCTTCGGGATGATTTACGACTTTGTCTGCGAGATAGGGTTGATCATTGAGGATTAGCGCGACATAGTTTTCGCCGGGAATGTCTTTCGCGGTGACAATCGTGAATTCGTTCCAGGGAATGAAGTCAGAACCGCCTGCGGTAGCGGGCGGTTGATCAAAGGAGATCGACTTGATGCGTCCCCGGGCGACTGAGCTCCGCACTGTCACGCCGTGCAGCATGCCTTCGAACTTGAGGTCATCGACATACAGCGCCGCACCCGTAACTTTCTGGCGGCCTTCTTTGCGCGGAATCGATTTACCGACGAACGTCATTGGTTTCGGATGAGGAGTTCATCCCTTGAAAGACTTGGCAATGCGGTCAGTGACGTTGTTGTACGTGCTACCGCGAACTGCATCATACTCAATTTCAAAAGTCTTGAAAGTATCCCTTCGTAGAATCGTTTTCTGATAATGGATCTTGCCGTTGACCATCGCCGAAACGACGAACCAATCCTGCCGAATAACTTTATACGTTACCCCTCTGCCCCATTCCCGTGTGAGTTTTTCATACTTGCCGCGCAAGGTCTCATTCAAGACGTTGAAGCCACCGTAAACGCGCATCTCGACGCTACTATTGCCTTTCTCCTTAAAGACCTGTCCATCACCATTTTCGGCTTCGCCTTGAGGGAGCAGAAGATCCGCGGGATAACTGATCGAATACTTAAAGCGCGCGTTTGTGTAAGTCTTGTAGTTGCCCTGAGGAATCGCGAAAGCCGTTTGCTCGACAACAATGGCAACGGCCGCGCACAAGCAAACAAAGGACAGTAACTTCGTCATCTTAAATCGCCCACAGGCACGTGCAGAAGCCGACGGCTTTCGTCAGCTTTGCGTGATTCTGACGGTGTGACTAAGTTGGTCATGGCTTGATTTTTCACTGCTGCGGCGCGCGTCCGACGCCACGCATTACTGAGCCAATCGTCCGCAGCACAAACGATCGCGGCACGAAGCGTTCAGTTGCCACCATGAACTTGTTAGGCGCACCGGAGATGATTGAACTCCTGCGCCGTTTCAGTCCGCGCAGTGCGGTCTCGACGAC
>JBKPPE010000273.1:0-4778 GCA_046733375.1 Acidobacteriota bacterium
GCTCAGGTGTGGGCAAAACGCCAAGAGTCTCGCGCGTCACGTGTTCGTAAAGGATGTCGCGCTGTTGCGGAATGAAGCCGGCTTCGGTGATGAGGTACCGGAGGGTTTCTTCTGTCGCTCGATTGTGCGCGCCGGCGGCGGAGACCACATTCTCTTCGATCATGATCGAACCCATGTCGTTCGCTCCGAATCGCAAAGCTACCTGGCCCAGGCGCAGTCCCTGCGTCAGCCAAGAGGACTGAATGTTGTCGATGTTGTCCATGAACAGGCGTGAAACGGAAAGCATTTTCAGATAGTCCATCCCGGTCGGCTCTTCTTTAATCTTGCGACCGAGTGCCGTGTTCTCACGCTGGAAAGTCCACGGAATGAATGCGAAGAAGCCGCCCGTCTCGTCCTGAAGATCGCGAATTCTTTGCAGGTGCCGCACGCGGTGTTCGACGCGATCGCCAATCCCGAACATCATCGTGGCGCTTGAGCGAAGACCAACTTTGTGGACGGCGCGCATCACCTCGAGCCATTCCTGCGTCGTGCACTTCGTCGCGACCCGCTTGCGCACTTCATCGTCGAGAATCTCTGCGCCGCCACCGGGAAGACTGTAAAGTCCCGCGTCCTTCAGACGCTGCATGATCGTCTCGTAATCAAGACCTGAGATCAGATGGATGTTGTGAATCTCGGGCGGAGAGAAACAGTGCAATTGGAATCCAGGATACTTCGCACTCAACGTCCGGAGTAGATCTTCATACCACTCGATGTTGAAATCAGGATGCAGTCCGCCTTGCATCAGGACGCCGGTGCCGCCGAGTGCAATCGTCTCGTCGATCTTTTCGCAAATCGCCTCGATCGTTTGCACGTAAGTATCAGGCGCGCCGGGTCGCCGGTAAAAAGCGCAGAACGTGCAATCGACGTTGCACACGTTCGTGTAATTAATGTTCCGGTCGATGATGTAAGTGACAATGTTGTCGGGATGCTTGCGCTTGCGAATCTCGTCCGCCGCTGCGCCGATTTTGGCGATGTCGTACGACTCGAGGAGCGCCGTGCAGTCTTCGCCGCTCAGTCTTTGGCCGTCGAGCGCACGGTCGAGAATTGGTTGAATGTCGGTTTCGGGCACGACTGTAGTCTATTTTATTTGGCGGGAGATTCTCAAAGCGAACGGCCTTTTTCTTCCGCTGAAGCAGCAATTTCCGCAAAAACAGGGTAAGGCATTCGTTCACGTAACCAAAGTCGGAAACGAAACGTATAACTAGCGAGCAATCGAATTCGCCGGCTGTCGCGGCATACTCTGAAAATCGCCAGCTTCGAACGAGTGAAGATTGATCTTCACACACACTACTATCCCTCGATCTATTTCGATCGCATTCGCGATCTGCCTTCCGAGTTTTCCTTCGGCAAGAGTCCCTCTGGACAGACCATCATCACTTATCGCAACGCGCGGTTCTTTGGCGTGACGCCGCCGATGACTGACGTCGCCAAGCGCCTGGACGACATGGATCGTGTTGGCATCGACGTCGAGGTTATCTCCCTTTCCACTCCGAATGTTTTCTTTGCTGACGCGCAGCGGCAACCTGACATCTCGCGTATGGTCAACGATGCGTACGCTGAGCTGATGACACACCATCCGACAAGATTCAAAGCTTTCGCTTCGATTCCGATGGATTCACCCGATGAGGCTCTGAAAGAACTCCATCGCGCCATCCATCAGTTGAAGATGAACGGCGTAATTCTCTTGAGCAACATCGGCGGTAACGTGCTTACGTCACCGCAGTACCGGGAGTTTTTTGCAGAAGCGAACCGAATGAAGCTCTGCATTTTGCTTCATCCGATGTTGCCGGCGCACGCCGATCCGTTCCGCGAATACGTGCTCGGGCCAATCGTGGGATTCATGTTCGATACCACTCTGGCGGTTGCGCGTATGTGCTTCGACGGAATGTTTCGCGACTTTCCTGATATTCGTTGGATCATCGGGCATCTCGGTGGTTCGATTCCGTATTTGATGGAACGTCTGGACAACGGCTGGCGCGATTTTCCCGAATGTCGCGCAAAAATTGACGAGCTGCCCAGCACGTACCTAAAACGACTTTATTACGACACAGTCAACTTCAATCCGCACATGTTGATGCTGGTGCGCAACATGATTGGCGCGGATCACATGGTGATGGGCAGCGACTATCCGCATCTGCTGGGTTCGATCGATCGTGCGGTGTCATCGATTCAAGCGTTGGAAGTTTCTGACATCGAAAAGCGCCGCATCTTTGCAGGCACGGCATTGTCGATTCTCCATAACGTATGAAAGCCTTTACCACCAGCTTGCTGAAACGCGGTCCTACTACAGCTTCATAATGACCGAGCTGGTAAGAAAAGGATTTGTGAATTCGGCGCGATCACCAGCCTTCTTTCCGGGAATCAGAAAGAGGCGCGCGGAAAGCGGCTTGTGGAGTTTGGTCGAGAGGGCGGCCACGTCGCGAATCAACGCTCCGAGTTCTTCAGTGGAAGTGTCTCCCGCCAAAGGGACGACATCGAGACCGGTCCCACACACGCTGGAATACAGCAGCAGCTCGCGAACCGTGTAACGGCCCTCGGCGGCGCGCGTCGCCAGCACTGGGTCTTCAAGCACAGGCAGCATCAGCCCGGAATAACCGCAGATTTTGATCCGCAAGGCCTTCAGGACTTCGGTGATTGCGGCGCAGGCGGCTAGGGTTGAAGAACTTCCAAAAGGAAGATGTGTGAGCGCTTCGATCGCCGCACCGATGCTGGCATCTTTTGAGGGCGCCGGCGAAGTGTCAATGCCGAGATATTCGCGGCGTTCCGTGCGCGCGATATCCAGCGCCAGCCTTTCAACTGGGCCAAGCTCTGCTTCCAACAGGGTCCGGAGTTTGAATTTCGCGTCTTCGATATCTTTCGCGTTCGCAAAGGCGTCCTGCAAGAGCACCGGGGTTTCGAGTCCGATGCTGAATGCCGCAGGCCCGCGGTGGTAAGCAACCGGAAAGAACGGCGTTCCGGGAAGACAGTTGGCAGCGGCGGTAAAGCGGAAGTTGCCTTCGCCGCCTGGACTGCTTTTGCTGATTGCCACCATTGCTTCGGCGGCAGTGCGCGTGGTCTGCGCGTGAACCCCACGTTCGGAAGCAACCGTCACGCTGAAGTTGATGTTCTTGGTTTCCCTTACAAGTCGCACCGCCCACGACGCAAACTCCGCGTCATGCCGGTCGTCGGTGATGACGGGGCCAATGCTGAGAATTACGTTTCCGGCGGACAGCATCTCATCGATCTTCCGCAGATCGGCGAGTGCTTCGGCGCGACTCTTCCCGTTGAGATATTGCGGCAACGGCTGAGTCGCGATGCGCACGGTCTGAATCTCGTATCCTTGCTCTTCGAATTTCTTGCGCGCGCGCTGGAGAAACTCAATCGCGGATTGAATCGTGCGCAGGTCGGTTGTGTTTGCCAGATTAACGCCGGCGGTAATGGTGCGAATTCTGAAGCGATACGACTTAACATTCGTTGTTCCAGAAACAACGGAAGAGTTACTTCCCCACGTTTGCTGTTGAGCGGGCCCAGCGCAAAAGCCACCAGCGAGCGGCACAAAGAGCGTGAGCAAAAGAAACTTGAGCAGGATGCGAAACATGTTTCGGCGTGTGATTCTACTTCAACCTTCTTTTCGAAGCGACCACATGCTTGCCTGCAGGCAGTGTCCTAATTTCGCTTCGCTCTGTCTCTCTGTGAAAGGCTCCGTGTCTCTGTGGTGGAGTTTTGTTTGGATAATTTCACCGCAGAGGCACCGAGAACGCACAGAGACACGGAGAAAAACCAAAAGAGGAACCTAACCCTCGCAGAATTGATCGTACATTGTTATCTCACCCTTCGGCGGTTAGGAGACTTCAAGGCTATAGATTTCCGTACTATCCTTTTAGCTGTCCAATGAAAACGCTCTACTTCCTGATTCTGTTTTCGATTGTGTGCACGGCGCCGGTCAGCGCGCAGAAGAAATCAACTGCGCCGGCGAAGAAGACTGGACCGCCGGCAAAAAGCGAACTCCAGCAGTTGCGCGACCGTTACATCGCAACCACGAAAGAATACAAAGCTAGTCTGCAAAAATTACTCACGCTCTACCAGGGCAGTCTGAAAAAAGCGGAGCAGCGTCACGAGAATTCGCAAAAGTTATTCGATCAAGGTTTGCTGTCTAAGCGCGACCTCGAAGAGTCTGAGCGCGTCATCACGGATGCCAAATTGAAAATCTCGACGGTGGAACAGCAAATTGCAGGTGCTGACACGCAGATTGCGCAGGCGCTCGTGGAAGTTGAAACCGAGAAACAGATGGCGAAGTTTGGACGGGCGCGACATGGCGCCTTTATCACGACGGGCTCCCTAATACGTTACACGGGCGCCGGCCACTGGCTGCTGAACCAGGCTTCTTCGATCGAGAATTTTTTTCAGCAAACCTTCAAGCGGCCGTTGCCCATTGCTGTGTTCGGACAGGGAGCCATTCACAACCAGTGGCGGCTGGATCATCGGAATGCGATGGACATTTCTTTGCGGCCTGATGAACCTGAGGGTCAGGCGCTCATCGATTTTCTGAAAAGAAACGGGATTCCCTTTTCAGCTTTTCGCGGGGCGATTCCCGGCGTCGCTACCGGGCCCCACATCCACATTGGCATGCCGTCACATCGATATTGAAACAATCGGAACCGTCTGCGGTAGCGGGCGGTTCATCGTGCCAAAGCGACAAGAATTACAGACCGACCGCGCGCTATTTAGACTCGCTAACGATGACCGCATCACGATTGAAG
>JBKPPE010000274.1:0-4137 GCA_046733375.1 Acidobacteriota bacterium
CCGCCAACCCTGCAGAGACCTTTGACCGTGGCGGTCCTGCTGGACGTCAGCGATTCGACTGAGGCGAAGCTGCAAGCAATCAAAGACTCGGCGATTGCGTTTGTCGAAAAGCTGGCGCCCGAAGATCGAGTTGTGTTGATGGCTTTTGATAAGAACGTCCGCACGATCGCTGGTCCGGACGATAAGCGGGAGACCGTCCGCAGCGAGATTCAGAAATTGCGAACGGGCGGCGGCACTAGTGTCTACGACGCGGTGGATTCAATCATCACGTGGCTGGGCAAAATCAGCGGGCGCAAAGTCATTGTGCTGCTCACTGACGGCGTTGATACCGCCAGTCAGACCGGGACTTATCTCAGCACTATTGCGGCGGCCGAGCATCTTGATGCGACGATCTATCCAATCCAGTTCAATACTTATGCTGACTTTGCCGACAGTCCTTCCCGCGAGGGCTCACTGGGCGGCATGCCGACAGCCCACATGACTCGGAGTGGCGAACTCGCCAGCGAAGCTTACAAACGAGCCGTGCGTTATCTCCGCGAACTGGCTGAGAAAACAGGCGGTCAATTTGAATACAGTGACAGTGTTAAGAATCTGGCGCGCTCATTCGAGCATGTGGCGGAGCGGGTGCGTGATGAATACACGCTCGGCTTCTATCCGCCAGACCAATCGAAAAAAGGTCGACGGCAGCTGACCGTTCGCGTCGAAGTTCCGGGGGCCTCGGCAAAGACACGCAAGTCTTACCTTCTGAAACAATAATAGACGGTACTTCAACCTTTAAACTCTCCAGGTTAGGAAGGGTGGTTTACCCCCGCCCTCTTTGGGACTACTCAGCGGGGGCAAGCCCGCCTTCCTAACTGAGAGGTTTTCTGAGTTGAGCGGCTTATTTCGGTATTAACTCAGAGCGAACAGGACCTGACAAAAGAAAAAGGGGAGAGTTGAATCAACTCTCCCCTTCGTGCGAACAGCTCGCGCTGTCGCGGAAAGTTAGAAGATAAAGCGGAAGCCGAACTGGAGCCGGCGGAAGCTGTGCGTTATCTCCTTGTTGTTTTGGAACGTTGCGCCGGCAGTTGCACCGGCATCCTCGATGACGTTGTCCGGTATGCTGGCGCCAGCGCCAGTGTTCCCGTAACCCGAGTCTCCATGGTTGAACAGGTTGAAGACTTCCAGCCGGAATTGAATGGTCATGGTTTCCTTCAACTTGATGTTCTTGAAGAGACCGCCGTTGATGTGATTGAGCATTGGGCCTTGCTCGCCGTTGCGGGCCACATCGCCGAACGGATTGCCAAATTGCGCTGCGGCACCCGGGCCGTTAAAGATGTATCGCACATCGTTAGCAGTTACCGGAACCAAACCGTTACCCGAGAGAATCTGATTCAGCGAGTAAAGTTGGCGACCGGCTGCCGTCAGTGGCGAACATGGTTGAGTGGGACAGAAGAAGGTTGCCGAGAACGTTGAAGCTGGTAATAAGTTGCCAAAAACGTAAGACGCGTCAACGGCGGTAACTCCTACTGTTCCCGGAGGAGCATTGCGATTTCCATAGAACGGGCGCTGCGTATCAAATCCCGCGAAACCGCGTGCCCAGCCGATGTCCTCATAGGCCCGAAGATTATTAACTTCGACTTGGCTCTGCTCAGGCGTGTAGCGGCGACCATTGGCCACCAGATAGGTGCTGTTCATTTGCCAGCCCCCCAGCAGTTTGCCTTTCCAGCCAGTCTGAGCCTTTTCGAATGGCAGATCCCAGATCAGGTTCATCGAGCCAGCATGACGGCGATCAAAGCCCGAGTAGCTGCGCTCGTTCGAGCCGGTGTTGAGCGGATCGGCGGCCGAGAATGCTTCGCCGAACGAGAAGATTTCACTGGCGTTGTCCAGGGTCTTGCTCCAGGTGTAAGAGCCGCCATAGGTCAATTGCTTCATCAGCCGACCGTTGATGCGAAACTGCAACGCGTTGTAGCTGGAGTTTGCCGTGTTTTCGCGTGAACGAATCAGGCCTTGACCCAGTAACAAGCGGCCCTGGCAGGCGGCCGTGTTATTCTGCGCGCCGTTGGCCAGCGGAGCCGCCGGGTTCGGGCACGCCGCGGTACTAAGGCCCGTCAGGCCGTGGGCCGCAGCCGGTAACGCCGGGAACAAGAACAGGGGATTGGTAGACCTTACGCCTTGGCTACAAAAGCCACGTGTGACGCCGCCATTAGCAAACTGCCCATTACACGGGGCCAAGACGTTAGTGGAAGCAACATTGACCAGTGTGTCAGCACCCAGAAACGGATTGCGATTCAGGGTCTGAAAAAGGCCTACGCCGTGATTGCCAACGTAGCGGACTTCCATGACGTGATCGCGAGAAATCTGACGTTGCACGCCGAACGACCATTGCTCGGAATACGGAGAATGGAAGTTATTGCTCGTTATCGTGCGCGACTGAAGTCTCGGATCGAAGAAGTTCTTCACCAGGTTGCCACCCAGAGCCTGGCGCACGACATCACCGCTGGGATTGGTTGGCATCCGGAAAGCGGGATTACCTAATATATCGCTCGCCGAGCAGGCAGTTGCCGGCGTCACGTTGGTGCAGAAGTTGGCGATCGTGTTATTGAACACCATCGGCGTTGAAGTCGAGACATTCAACAGAATGTTGTAGAACGCCGGGTCATAAGCCATTGAGAATGCACCACGGATTACACTGGCATCGTTGTCGCCAAGCAGCGCTTTGAAGAACGGGTTGCCGCTCCAATGCGGACTGTAGGCGAAGCCGACGCGCGGCGCCCAGTTGTTCTTGTCATTGGGAACCTTGGGTACGCAGCGCTGATCGACGGGTAGGGTCTGAGCCCACAACGCCTGTGCCGGATCAGCCTCACGTGTACAACTGATGTCGTGCAACAGATTGATCGGCTGCCCTGTGTACTCATAGCGAACTCCGAGGTTCAGCGTAAAGTTGTTGCGGACTTTAAAGTCATCCTGAAAGTAAAAAAACTTATCGTTCTCGGTGTAATCGAGTGTGTCCTTACCCCCGACAAGCGTCACGCTGGTGGGAACGTTGGCGACTATGGACGCGACGCCGGCAAAGGCAAAAGCGCCGTTCACGTTCGGGAGAAACGGCACGGAACTCTTCAAGTGACGAATATCCGCGCCAAATCCGAGCGTGTGGCGACCTTTGATCCAGGTAACATTGTCCTGAAATTGTTCAACCTGAACCGATCGCCCTTGAGGTAGATTGGTCGCTGGTCCAATTGCACGAACGCCGCTGCCGCCCGATGCGCCAAAGCTGCTGTACGCGATATTGGTGAAGGTCGTCTGAAGTCCCGTGAGCGGGTCGAGAATGCAGCCGGTAAATGTGTCATCGCAGCCGCCACCAAACAGCACGTAGAGCTTTTGCCATGTCCCGCGAAATTCGTTACTGATGTGCGACGTCAGTTGGCGGTTATAGGTGCCCGCGAAATTCTGTGATTTGAACGGAACGCTACTGATGAACTCGTTGCTGAACTGCGATCCAAATTCATCCGACTTCTGATACAGGTAACGGACGTTGAAGCTGTCCTTCTTGGTAACGTTCATGTCGCCGCGAATACTGTACTCCGGCTGGACGAAGTTAGCCTTCCAGGTAAAGAAGGGTAGCGCCATCTTAACGAGAAAATCGTTGGCGGCATTTGCTCCTGTCCCGCAAGTCGCGGAAGTATCGACAGGCAGCAACGGGTTCTTTGGCAAGCAGATGTTTTGCCGCGCCAAAGATGTGTCAGTACGCGGCGATACTTTTACGCCAAAGGCAGTAACCGCAAACGCGCTTTGGTTGACGAACGCCTTAATCGCTGCGTTGCCGGGGTACTGCGCCAACAAGCCGGCGAATTCCGATGGTAATGGCGCCAACGAAGCGCCGGTTACCGTGTTGTTGAAGAATTGCCGAGTGTCCTGGAAGGCGAAGAAGAAGAATGCCTTGTTCTTCTTGATCGGACCGCCGACAGTGCCGCCGAAGACGTTGCTGATAAACTTATCTTTCGTGTGCGGAGTGCGACCGGGGTCACGCGCTTCGAGATTCGTTAGCGCATCAAGCGCCGAGTTGCGATGGAATTCGAAAAGGCTGCCGTGGAAATCATTACCGCCGGACTTAAGTACAATGTTTACCACCGCGCCCTGGTTGCGGCCATACTGAGC
>JBKPPE010000275.1:0-3275 GCA_046733375.1 Acidobacteriota bacterium
CTGCAGTTCTTTCTGCAACACCAGGCGCAGGTTCGCCTCGTCTTCGGCTATCAGTAATCTTGCGTCGCGTTGTTCGTTCACATTCGACTCCCGCACTGAATCGACGGCTGGCGCCCTTATGAATCGCTCGCTTTGGGCAGCGAGATGGTGAAGGTTGTTCCGACCCCGGCGGCGGACCGCACATCAAGGCGGCCACCGTGCTCAGATACAATACCATAACAGACAGCCAGCCCGAGCCCAGTTCCGCGGCCGACGTCCTTGGTCGTAAAGAACGGATCAAAAATCTTGGTGAGGTTCTCTTGTGGAATACCGATACCAGTGTCTGTGATTTCCACAAGCACGTTCGGCCCTGACCAGTGCGCCCGTAACGTGAGAGTTCCACCTTCAGGCATGGCATCGATGGCGTTGGTTGCCAAAACCACGATCGCCTGTTGCAGTTGTCCTTCATCACCGAGCACGCAGGGGAGATCGTTTACCGTCTCAATTTCGATTTGAATGTTGTCGCCACGGTGTTGATGGGTTACGAGGCGCGCGGTCATCTTAATCGTATCAGCCAGATTTACCGGCACACGATTGCCGGCGCGGAGACGGCTGAAATCAAGCAAGCCATTCGTGATCTGCTTGCACCGGAACGCTTCGTCTCGAATTAGGCCCAGATATTCCTTCAAATCTTCCACGTCAGAGGATTCGCTAAATGCCCCTTCCGCAATTCTTTGCTCAAGCGACTCAGCGCAGGCAGCGATCGTTGCCAGCGGATTATTGATTTCGTGCACCACGCCGGCCGCCAGACGGCCGACGGCGGCGAGCTTTTCCGCCCGCGCGACCGCACGTTCCGATTTCACGCGCGCAGTGATGTTCTCGCCCACCGTGATGACGTGCGACACTTCGTTTGTTTCGGCGGCGCGCATGGGGATTTTGCTGATGAGCCAATGGTTCGTGTCGCCGCTTTTGGTAACGGTTTCCTGCTCAATTCTTTGAATGTCGCCGGTTGAGAAGACCTTGCTGAATTCGCGTTCCAGCAATTCCCTGCTCTGTTTGGTGAGAACGTCATAAATCCTCTTGCCGAGTACTTCTCCGCGCGGTACGCCCAGTTCACCCAACTCACGGTTGCGGTTCCACGCAACGATTCGATGATCGCGATCGATTGCGTAAAGCGACACCGGCAGAGTATCGACGATCGCTTCGGTGAATCGTTGGTGCATCTCGGCTTCGCCTGCGCGCCGATCGACTTCGACTGCAAGAGTCGCGGCAGACTCACGCGCATGCAGGTACAAAAGCGAAATGTGCGCGGCGAGCGCGCCTTGTTGCGCCGCCGCATCGATCAAACGGCACTGGTTCGCACCGTAGTCTTCGCGACGATCAAATGCGACCACGAGCGCACCCAACGTTTTGCCGCCAAAGCGAATCGGGCTTACGTATTCGGTCGTGCGCTCTTCATCGACAACCAGGAATTCGCGTTTGTTCGTGAGCAACGCCGGCGCGGATGAACGCGCCGAACTGAGCCACCCTTCCAGTCGCGGCAGATCAACGCGCGCAGCGCCTTCTGCATTACCGTCGCGATCAAAAGCACATACAACGAAACCGTGTCCGTTGTTCTTGACGGCGCACGCACAGAGTGCCGCATTCATGCCTTCGAAAGTTGCGCCGGCGACCCGGCGCGCGACTTGTTCCGGTTCAAGCGTCTTCAGCAAGCCGCGACCGAGATCCGCCAGGAAACGAAGCTCTTGATTTGAATCAGTGAGTTCCAATTCTCGCTGCGCGAAGCCGAGATGAGAGTTGACGCGCGAAATCAATTCGCCGCGCGTGGAAGGCTTGACGATGTAATCGTCGGCACCGGCGCTGAAGGCTTCAACCTTGCGCTGCTCATTATCGGTTGCTGAGAACACAAGCACCGGCAGTTGCCGCAAAGATGGTTGGGCGCGCAGCAAACGACACAGCGACACGCCGTCAACTTCAGGCAGCTCGAGGTCGAGCATCACCAGATCGCATCGATCTTTCTTTAAGACGCGAAGGGCCGCCGGCGCGTCAGAAACACCAATAGTGCGATGGCCGACGCTCTCAAAGATTCCGCGCAGACTTTCACGCGCCGACGAATCGTCGTCGATCACGAGCAAGGTCGCAGGTTGAGCTTCAAGCGCAGCGGAAACAGGCATTAAGGTCATCAGGGAGAACGTAGTGGTCGCATAAAGGTGGATTTTGAGAGGACGAGCAGGGCGGCCGGCCCGGACTAGCCGGCGATACTTGTGGGTCGCGACCGTCGAATAGGCCGCGCGCAGCGGACAGTTCCAGTCCGCAACCTGTTTCCAGATTGAAAGATCGGCGCTGGAATTGTCAAGAATATTTAATTTATTGCCAGAGTTATGAAGTCGTCGGGCAGCACTTCGGCAGGCCGTTTAGTCGCAGATTCAAGCAGCCGTTCGGGCGGTAGCGGGACCAATCCGCCCGTCTTGTGGGCATTTTTTGCCCGATACATCGCCTGATCCGCCGCGATTAACAGTTGGTCCAGGGTTTCGCCGTCGACACCGAAAACGGAAGCTCCAATTGAAATTCCAACGCGCGCGCGTGTTTGGGGACGAACGCTCAACGAGAATCCGCGAACTACTGCTTCGATTCGCGCGCGTAGCTCGTCGACCTGCTGGATCGTCAAATCCGGCAGCAGCGCGACGAACTCATCACCAGCGTAGCGCGCCAGAAAATCATATTCGCGCAATTCGCTCTGAATTAGGTTCGCGACTTCGCGCAACATACGATCGCCGATTTTGTGCCCAAAGGTGTCGTTCACTTTCTTAAAATCGTCCAGGTCAAGCATGACAACCTGAAACGGCTTGTTGTTGCGGCGCGCCCGCGACACTTCTTGTTCGAAACGCAAATGAAGCGCGCGGGCGTTCGGAAAGCCCGTCAACGAGTCGGTCAACGCGTTTGATTCGGTCTGCGCGTGATGCACAGCGTTCGCGAGTGCATCGGAAGCAAGCCGGGTAACGGTCTCCAGGAGACGGATCTGATTGTCTGTGTACTCACGTAAAGTCGTCGAGTAGAGCGAAAGCGCGCCCAACAACACGTCATCTTTGAACAATGGCAACGCGGCCATCGATTGGTACGTAACATTTGTTTTCACCCCCATCTGATCAAAATCCAAATTTGGTTGCAAGCGATTTACGGGGCGTCGGTTTGCTAACGCGAAGCCGGTGACACCTTCACCGGGCGCGATACATCGGTCGCGCATATTCTCTGCGTCAACACCAACTGCGAGCGTAGTCGCTGCGTAACCCTTCACC
>JBKPPE010000276.1:0-11813 GCA_046733375.1 Acidobacteriota bacterium
AACCGCGACCGGTAGCAAGCGGGGATTTGGAGTGCGGTGGCAGCGTAGCGTGACACCGCTTTAGATCCTCTTGTCGATCCATTCCAAACGCCGTCGTCGTCCCGCTAAATCGGGACTATGCCGGCGCACTCCAAATTCCCGCTCGCTACTGCTCGCGGTTCTTTAGATGATGAGTCAGCCCATTCGCTGCGCGGCGCTCGCGCGGGATGCTGTCAAACGGCTGAAGTCGGGATGGAGGAAAACAATCCGGCCGCGAACGATTGTCGCGACGGCTGCGCCAGTCATCTGTCGCCCGTCAAAGGGAGTGTTGCGGCTTTTCGATTTTGAGCTCGCGACGTTGTAAGTCCAGGCATTTTCCGGATCGATGATGGTAACGTCCGCACGCGCGCCGCTGCGGAAAGTGCCGCGATCTTCGAGCCCGAGAGCGCGCGCCGGATTAGTGGTGAAGAGTTCCACAAATCGCTCGAGTGAAATCACTCCCTGTTTGACCAAATCCATTGCTAGCCCAACCGACGTTTCCAGACCAATGATGCCAAATGGGGCCTGATCGAACTCCAGCTCTTTCTCGTCCGCGTGATGCGGAGCATGATCGCTGGCGATTGCGTCGATTGTTCCATCTCGCAGTCCTGCGAGAATGGCTTCCACATGATCGCGGCTGCGAAGGGGCGGACTCATTTTGCTGTTGGTGTCGTAAGGCGAACCCTGTTCGCCTCCGGCCACGGCTTCATCTGTGAGCGTCCAATGATGTGGCGCAACTTCGCAGGTCACCGCGAGGCCCTTCTGTTTCGCGCGACGCACCGCTTCGATCGCCCCCTGCGTGGAGACGTGTGCGAGATGGACGCGTGCGCCGGTCAGTTCCGCCAATGCGCAGTCGCGTATCGCATCGACTTCTTCAGCAGCGGCCGGCGACCCGCGCAATCCCAGCACAAGTGACCAGTGACCTTCATGCATCACGCCACCTCGCGCCAGCGACTTGTCTTCGCAGTGATCGATGATTGGCAAGTCGAAACCACGCGCGTACTCCATCGCGCGCCGCATCATTCCCGCGGTCGGTACCGGCCGCCCATCGTCAGACACGGCGACGATACCCGCTTTTTTCATCTCGCCGATTTCCGCGAGTTCCGTTCCTTTAGAGTTTTTGGTGACGGCGCCCACGGGAAGAACGTCCGCGAGGTGCGCGCGTTCAGCCTGCTCAATGATGAAACGCGTCACGGCGGCATTGTCGTTGACGGGATCCGTGTTCGGCATCGCGCAAACTGTAGTGAAACCGCCGGCCACCGCGGCCGCCGCGCCGGTCGCGATTGTCTCTTTGTATTCCTGGCCCGGTTCGCGGAGGTGCACGTGCATATCGATGAATCCCGGCGCAACAATCAGACCGGTTGCGTCGATGATTTCGGCGCCGTCCGGAGTGTTGTCGCGGTGAGCCATCAGACCGACAACGCGGCCATCTTCGATGAATAGATTCTTTCCCGTGTTCGTTCCCTGCGCGGGATCGATTACGTACCCGTTTTTGATCAAGAGACGCATTCTTACTCGCGACTTCCTCTTTTCTGCTGTCGAGTTCTACCGCGCACGCCGCCGGCTTCGCGCGATTCCGGGTCTTGTTCCTGAATTTCCGGTTTTTCTGCTCCATCCGCGGCGGCGAGTAAGTACAGCACTGCCATGCGCACCGCGACGCCGTTCGTGACCTGGTCGAGAATCAATGACCGGCCACCGTCAGCAATTTCGGACGATATTTCTATGCCGCGGTTCATCGGTCCGGGATGCATCACAATCGCGTCCGGCGCCGCAAGACTGAGATGATCGAGATGTAATCCGTAATGCACTGCGTACTCGCGCATCGATGGAAAGAATGCCTCGGTCTGCCGTTCGCGTTGCATGCGCAGTACCATCACGACATCCGCGTCCGCAACCGCATCTTCAATACGCTGTTCGACGCGCACACCCTCGTCGATTAGCTCTGCGAACTCGCGCGGGACGAGTGTCCCCGGTCCCGCAATGCTGACGGTCGCACCTAATTTCGAAAGTAGGTAGATGTTCGAGCGCGCGACGCGAGAGTGAAGAATGTCCCCGAGTATCGCGATCTTCAACCCTTCGATTGATCCTTTGTGTTCGCGAATTGTCAGCGCATCCAGCAACGCCTGGGTTGGATGTTCGTGCGAACCATCGCCGGCGTTGACGATCGCCGCATTACAAACGCGCGTCAGGTGATAAGGCGCGCCCGCCGATGAGTGGCGAATCACGATGCAATCCGGCGCCATCGCCTCAAGATTCCGGGCGGTGTCGAGCAGCGTCTCGCCTTTCGAAACGCTTGACGTGGAGACGCTGATGTTCACTGCGTCAGCCGACAGACGCTTCGCGGCGATTTCAAACGAAGTGCGCGTTCGTGTCGACGGCTCGAAGAACAGATTTATGACGGTGCGCCCGCGCAACGCCGGCACTTTCTTAATCTCGCGCCTTGAAATGTCACGGAACGACTCTGCCGTGTCGAGCAGATGAACTATCTGTTCCGAAGTGAGTTCTCTTATTCCAAGTAGGTGTTTCAATGCTTTGTACTTTGTGCTTGGTACTTTGTACTTTGTTCGCTAGTCAACGTTGACGACAGCCCCTGAATCTTCGCAAGAAGTCAAAGTCGCAAGACCAAAGTCCAAAGACCTTCTTCTTTCAATAAAAAAGCGGCCACTCGGGCCGCCTCATGCTGCAGCTTCTGCTGCGGGTCGCTCAACGATTACTACTCCTTCGTCCTCATCGAAATCAGTCAACATTACTTTGATGATTTCGCTCTTTTTGGTCGGCACGTGTTTGCCGATGTAATCCGCCTGGATCGGCAGCTCGCGATGTTCGTTTCCGCGATCCACCAGCACCGCGAGCTGCACACGCCGCGGCCGGCCGAAATCGATCAGTTGGTCCAGCGCCGCGCGAACTGTGCGTCCGGTGTACAGAACGTCGTCAACAAGGACGATGGTGCGGCCTTCGATGTCACCGGGCAACTCTGTTCCGCTCACGATCGGCTTCGCGCCCACCGTCGAAAGATCATCGCGATACAGAGTGATGTCGAGCACCCCTACCGGCGGACGCGTCCCTTCCAAATCCGCAATTTTGTCAGCGATTCGATGGGCGAGCGGCACACCGCGGCGCTTAATGCCGATCAAGATTAAATCTTTTAACCCGTGGTTTTCTTCGACGATTTCGGAAGCAAGACGAGCAAGCGCGCGATTGATGCGCGCCGGGTCCATGATGCGGGCCTTCTCAGTGAATTCCACTGATGCGAGATAGTAACAAGAGCAGTGACGAGTGACAAGTGGCGACAGGTGACAGGTAACGGGTGACAGGTAACGGGTGACAGGTGACAGATGACGGGATAGACTTCGATCGTGTTTGCGTTTGCGACTAGTAGGCGTCTACCGTTTGACGTCGGACCCTGACTTTCGACGTCCGTCACCTGTCACCCGTTACCGATCACCGTCCCTTGTCACTGTACTCAATCATTCGGCCACTTCTCTTTCGCCTCCCGGCAGAGACAGCTCATCATTTCGCGCTCTCGACACTATCGACAGCTTTGGAAGTCGGCGCGATCCGCCGGAGCGTTGAACAGAAATACAAAGCGGTTCCCTTCGGAAATCTCAAGCGCTTTGGTCTTACCTTTCGCAATCCTGTGGGGTTGGCCGCCGGCTTCGACAAGAACGGTGATGCAGCGGAAGTTCTCTCTGCTCTCGGATTTGGGTTCATCGAAGTCGGAACAATCACCAGCGAAGCCCAGCCCGGCAATCCAGCGCCGCGCCTGTTTCGTCTGCCGCGCGATCGCGCGCTAGTTAATCGGCTCGGCTTCAACAACTGCGGGGCGAAGCAGCTGGTGAAGAACCTCAAGCAACACCGTCCTAATTGCGTTTTGGGCGTGAACATCGGCAAGGCGCGCGGCGTACCGGTCGAACGCGCAACCCTTGATTATTTGAAGACTTTCGCAATCGTTTACGAAGTTGCTGATTACATCGCCGTGAATGTCAGCTCGCCGAATACGCCACAACTCCGCGAGTTGCAACAATCGGAGGTGCTGCACGATCTGCTGACGCAACTTCAGACGCGGAATCGCGAACTTGCCGAAGAACACTCGCTGAGTGCGTCGCGGCCCCTGCTTATCAAGATCGCGCCCGATTTGAACGATGAAGAAATCGACTCGATCGTTCGCGTCGCGCAGCAGACCGGGATTTCAGGTATCATCGCGACGAACACGACGACGACTCGGGACAATTTGCAGTCATCGCCGGCACAAGTTGCATCGGCGGGCCAAGGCGGATTAAGTGGCGCGCCGTTGAGCGAGCGCTCGAACGAAGTGATTCGAAAAATCTATCAGTTGACCCACGGTTCTTTGCCGATTATCGGAGTGGGCGGTGTGTTCACCGCTGAAGATGCCTGGGACAAGATTTGTGCGGGAGCGAGCTTGATTCAGCTCTACACCGGCTTCATCTACGAAGGCCCCGGCGTGGCGCGAAGAATCAACGAAGGACTGCGACGCATTCTGTCAAAAGAAGGATTTGTATCGTTGGACGAAGCCGTAGGCACTCGTGCGACAACGAACTGAAACCGCAGAGGTCGCCGAGGATCACGCAGAGGGACGTGAAAGGCTCCGCGAGACTCTGCGAGTTCCTCAGCACCCTCTGCGGTTAACTATATGGCACAAGCAAAAGACAAACTGATCGTCGCCCTCGACGTTGACACAGCTGATCACGCTCTCGCTTTGGTCGAGCAATTGAAAGACTCAGTCGGCATGTTTAAGGTCGGCATGCAACTGTTCACTGCCGCCGGTCCTGACTTTGTGCGACGAATCATCTCGCAGGGCAGTCGCGTGTTCCTCGATCTGAAGTATCACGACATCCCAAACACGGTGGCGATGGCGGCGGTCGAAGCGACGCGGCTTGGCATTTCGCTCTTCAACATTCACACGTCAGGCGGAAGCGAAATGATGAAATGGACCGCGAACGCGGTCGCCGAGACAGCCGCACACGAAAACTTGGCTGCGCCTAAGGTGCTCGGGGTCACCCTGCTCACGAGTGTCGACCAGGAAACTCTGAAACAGATCGGAATTGACGGTCAGCCGTCAGCGGTTGTCGGTCGTCTCGCGAAACTCGCGCAAGCATCCGGTCTCGATGGTGTGGTCGCTTCAGCTCAGGAAATCGAAGTCATCCGCCAGGCAGTGCCACAAAACGATTTCCTGATCGTCACTCCCGGAATTCGCTCTGGAATTGATGAAGTACAAGACCAGCGCCGCACTATGACAGCGGCAGAAGCGATTCGTGCTGGTGCTGATTACCTCGTGGTCGGACGACCAATCATCGCCGCCGGCGACGTGGCTGCTGCGGCCGGACGGTTCGTTAACGAGATTCAAACAGCGCTTCAGGCGCGGGCGTCACAGGTGTGATTGAAGGAACCCGCATCCCTTGAGAGCGTTCTATCAAAGTGATATTGCGCCACGCATCAACTTACCTTTATCATGCGAACGTGCATCGGAAGCTCGCCTTCTCACTAATACCACTGTGTTTAGCCGCGCTGCTCCTCGCCTTTGCCGGCGTGTTCGCGCAGGAGAAGCCGGAAGTCACTTCAGCGCCCTTTGATGCGGCCGCCTATCGCGTCGGTGAGCGACTTACTTACAACGTTTCGTTCGCTCAATTCGTCAGCGCTGGACATATTGAGCTGTTCGTAGCGGGCCGGGGACGATACTTCGATCGCGATGGAATTCAGTTGCAGGCGCACGTCGAAACATCGGGCGTCGTGAACGCCGCGCTGCTTTCGCTCAATAATGACTACACGACTTATGTCGATGCGGCTACGGGCTTACCCTATCGTTCGCAGCAAGTGGTGCGTGAAGCCGGACGTATGACGGAAGCTTCCAGCGAATACAATCAGCCGGCGGGAACCGACGCGATTCCGCCGAAGCGCGCAGGCGAATTCACCGGCACCTTTGATCTACTTTCAGCGATTTATCGTTTGCGCGCCATGCCTGTGACGGTTGGCTCGGCCCACAGTTTTACAGTCCGCACCGAATCGCAGGATTACCAGGCTGATGTAAGAGTCGTCGGACATTCCATGATCAAAACCAATGTCGGCTCATTCAACGCACTGGTGGTAAAAGTGAGGATGAGCGACTCGCCGATTTACAACATCGTCGTTTACCTCAGTGATGACGAATGGCACGTTCCAGTCCTCGTTACGGGTAGGCACGATGATGGAGAGATTCGCGCCGAACTGGCCGCATCGGAATTGGTCGCGCCGACGGCGCCGGCAGTGACGCCGACTCCAGCGCCGGTCGCGCCGAGTCCGGTCACTGGCAGGGTAACGCCCGACCCGAGCACTAACTCGGGACCACCACTCAATCTCCCATTCAAAGTCGGCGAGCAGTTGAACTATCAGGTCTACGTGGGCAACGACGCGCAACCGGTCGGCTCGCTGACTTTCGCGGTGACGGCGCGCGGACGTTATTTCAATCGCGACGGGTTGCTATTCACGGTGACGGCGCAGACAAACGGCGCCGGCGGGCGCCTTTTTTTTGTCAATGACAAGATTCTTTCCTACGTCGATCCTGAGACCCTTCTGCCGTTTCGCACCGAGATGAATTTGGCAGAAGGAAAATGGCGTAACACGCGCGTCTATAACGTCGATCAGGACCGAGGCGCAGTCACCACCGACAAGAATCAGAGAATTGAGATTCCCGTCGGCACCCACGATCTGATTTCCGCGATCTACGCCGTTCGCACGTTCGATCTCACGCCAAAGAGACAGAACGCGATTTCGATTTTGGCCATCTCGCAGCCGCGGACGCTGCTCGTGACCTCACAGCAGCGCGAGACCATTGAACTCAACGGACAGCAGATACCCACCCTTCTTTTGACGCTTTCAACTGACGATACCGAAAAGAATCGGCTGCAGATAAGGATGTGGGTAGGCGACGACGCGCGTCACTTGCCGCTGCGAATTGCCGCAGTCACGCCGCTGGGAGCTGTGCGGGCGGATTTGATTATCAAACCGCCTGCATAAGGATTCTCACGCGTACAAACCAATCACGGTTTCAATCGCCCGCTGACAAACTTTGCAGAAATAGTCGGTGCGCGAAAACATGATGCAGTCGACTTGCGGACGATAGTAGCCGCGCGCTTCGTATATCGCGCCCTCGAATGCGCCGACCCGGCCCACGTATTTCTCGGCGTGCATCATCGCATCGACTTTACGGCGATCTTCGCGAAATAAATCTTCCATCTCCTGTTCGGGACGTTTGTCTTTGCGCAGTTGCGCGCGACGCGCGCCATACTCGCGCTCGTACGCTTCGAAAGGTTCTTTGTTCCAAGGCGTGGGAATGGGGGTGTCGGGATCGACGAATTCTTTCCATTTCAAACTCTTTTTGTCGAGCAAGGCCGTCGCGTTCGGTTCCCACGGCTCAACACGTTCAGTAGCGGGCGCGTACGCGACGGGCGAGGTGTAGTATTCGTCCGCCAGGCCCGCGAAGTGATGACCGAACTCATGCACGAAGACGTAGTTGGCGAAAGCGTTATCGACCGCGACCGTACTGTACAAGTTGAAGATGCCCCCGCCGCCGTAAGTTCGGCCGTTCGCGAGAATCTCGATGAATTCGTACGGAGCGAACTGCGCGGTCTTACGCAACCGCTGATTGTCGAACGCGAGAATGTAACGCTCCGATCCAAACGCGTCATAGGTCGCCAGCGAATCGTGATAGATTGCGGTCGAAGGGCGCGAGATGCCCGACTCATTCGCCGGCGGACATAAGCCCCACACATTGAAATCGCTGCGATGTTCTTTGAAAGGCGAAGTCGCAAACAGCACCGCAATCAAACGGCGCGCATCGGCCTCAAACTTTTTCAGCTCGCGCGCCGTGTAGCCATCGCCGAGCAGCAACAGATCTACTTTCGTCGCCGGGTCGCCCATCTTCTGAATCGGTATCAGAGGCGCGGGGGCGCGCGGTTTCGAACGGTCGATGAACATGTCCTTCGGATCGACCGACGTTTTCCAAATTTCGTGCCAGTTGTTCTTCGCGTCGCGCTTGCTTAGAACGATTTCGACCGGCGCGTCAGGCGCGGGAAAGCGCAGAGACTCGCTGAAGCTGCGCATGACTTTGTTTGCCTCGTCGGTTGTTTCCCACTCGCCGTAAATTGACGCGAAGCCACGTGAGTGGAGTACGCGGCCGGTCTTCTCGTCACGCACTTCGAAGAAATACTTGCCGAGGTTAGTGTTATCGATTGATTTGCTGATATCGCCCGGCCACGGCAAAGGCTCGATGACGACGCGATCCATACTGAAGTTTTCGTGCTTCGCGTCGCCCGTGTGGAAGTAATCAAGCCGCATGGTTTGCGGCACGGCGAGCGCGGACACCGCCGCTATGAGAACGACGAAAACGGTGATTGCAATTTTTTTCATGGGGTGAATTGTAGCGTAACGCAACGGCGGCGGAAAAACGCTTTTAGCCTTCGCCAGTGAGTGTTACGATGCGCAGCCCTGCCATGAAAATCTGCCCCACATGCAAGCGACGATACGCCGACTCACTGCAGTTCTGTCTCGAAGACGGAACGGTGCTAGAAACGACGCGCGAGGCTGAACCAACACTGGTCGATCCTCAGGCGACGCTTCGGCTAACTCCACGCGAGACAAATCCTCCGAGTCCGCCCGCAAAACGCGGAAACATGCTCATCCTGCTTGGCGTTGGCGGTGTCGTTCTTGTCGGTGTCATCGCCGCGGTGGTGGTGATCGTTGTGCTGCAATTCGGGTCCACGACCCGAGGTTCATCCGAGTCGAATATCAGTCACACTTCCGCCGCTTCACCTGCGCTCGAAACGCGATCGACTGCCGAGATAATCAGGGAAGCCAACGACCAGGTCGGAGCGGCTCTTCTTAATGGCGACACCGATGCGCTCTCGCGTCTACTGGCGGATGACTATCGATATGTGAGCGACGCGGGCCTGACGCTTAACAAAGCCGAAGTGCTTCTACTCATGCGCACGGGAAACTTGAGTTACGAGTCTCTAAAATCTACCAACGAGAAAGTCGAAGTGAATGCAGAGTCAACCAAAGCCGAACTGACGGCCATTGGGCAAAGCAAAGGACAACTTCGACACCAGCCCTTTAACGATACAAATTTTTATCGGAATACTTACGAAAAGAGAGGCGGTCGATGGCAACTTGTTTCGGGAACCGTATGGCATCGCCAGTAGGTCCAGAAATCAGGCAGCTTGAGTACTGACCCGCACCTCAACGGGATCCACTGAAGTCTCGACGCGGATTGTCCCGCGCTCTCCAGTAATATTAACCCGGCGATTCGCGTCGGACGCGTGCAGATCGACCGACTCAATCAAGCATGCCACATCGGCACCAACAAACCTCTTCAAGTCGCTGGCCTGACGCCCTTCACTCAGCAACAAATCAGCATCAAAGGCGAGTTCAGCGCGATCGGCGGAGCTCACGTCGTCACCGTCGAGTTCAGCAATCGCCACACCCTGCGGCAGCAGGTTCATCTCGCCATCGAGATAAATCGTCCACAAGAAACCCATATCGAGCAGGAAGTGTGCCGCTTCACCGGCCACCACCCAACCGAGCACCGTCGCGCCAATAACGTGCTTGATCACGTGATCTTGATGAGTTGATGTTTCGACTTCAGTCCAGGACATGGTTTGGTTTCGGGTATTGGGTATCAGGTATCGGGTTTCGGGTGTCAGGGTTGAAGTTTCAAGTTTCAAGTTTCAAGGTTTCGACTTCTGAATTTTGAATTTATGAATCTTAAGTTTACTGCTTTCTGTTCCTGTCTCCTGCCGTCTGCCTCCTGCCGCCTGCTCACCGCTCACTGCTCACTGCCCACTGCCCACTTTTCAAGACTCATATTGCCTCAAACTCTTCGCTTTGACGAATGTGAAGAGGGCCGCAAGCACGCAAGCAGCTCCGCCGGTCACTACTGACAACGGCGCGCCAATCAACGCGGCCACGGTGCCTGCTTCCACTTCGCCAAGTTGCGGCCCGCCCATGAAAAAGATCATGTTCACGCTCGTCATGCGGCCGCGGAGGTAATTTGGCGTGATGAGCTGCCTGATCGTCTGACGCAGAATCGTGCTAACTGTGTCAGCGGCACCTGTCGCCGCCAACAGCAGAAGCGAAAGCCAGAAAATCTTCGAAACCCCGAAGGCAATCGTGGCCGCACCATAAAGCGCGACTGAAACGATAACCGTCAATCCCTGTTTTTTGAACGCACCCATGCGCGCCATCACCAGGCCGGCGATGATTGCTCCCGCCGCCGGCGCGGCCGCCAGGAATCCGTAGCCGCGCGCGCCCACGTCCAGAATGTCCTTTGCATAAATCGGCAGCAACTGGTTCGCAGAGGCAAAGAAAGTCGCGACGAAATCGAGCGTCATTGTCTGCACGATGATTGGCGTGCGCCAAACAAACTGTAGCCCTTCGACCAGGGCTTGCCAACTGATGCGCGGAGCTTCGGACACGGCGTCGTCTTTCTCCGGCTTGCCGCTTGTGCGCATCAGCGCGATTGCGGTCAGCATGGCGAGAAAAGATGTGGCATTCAGTGCATAGACGAATGCCGGACCATGACTCGCCAGCACAAAGCCGGCCAGGGGCGGGCCGGAGACCATGCCCGTTTGAAACATCAACATGCTAAGGCTGACTGCGTTTTGAAAATCGTGCCGCGGCACGAGCATCGGCAGCAGCGACTGGCGCGCCGGCGTGTCGAATGCCCATGCGGCCGAAGCAATCGCGGTGAGCAAAAGTATCGGCCAAATTTTTGTGAGGCCCGAAAACGTGATCAGCGCGAGTGTCGCACTGCATAAAAGCATCACACTTTGCGTCACCATCATCAGCCGCCGGCGATCGACGACGTCGGCAACCACGCCACCCGCAAGTGAACAAAGAATGATGGGAATCGCTCGACATGCGCCCACTATTCCGAGCGCCAACGGCGATCCAGTCAGCAGATAAATGTGCCAGTTGATCGCCGCCAACTGCATCTGCGAGCCGATCACCGACACAACCTGGCCACTCCAAAGCAGACGAAAATCGCGATGGCGCAGAGACGAAAAGGCGGATGATCGCTTGTTGATCGGTTCGCTGGCGAGGTCCTGGTCGGGCATCGAGGACTGTATTAACTCATAGGTGGAGGCTGGAGACTAGAGGCGGAAGGCTGGAGGCTTGAGACTGGAGACTAGAGGCTAGAGGCTAGAGGCTAGAGAGCGAAGCCTTCGGTCTTCAGTCTCGAGCGGCAGGGGAGTCGATGTGTGTTGCTCGCCGACTCTTCGTCGGCCCTGGAGGGACCAAATGTTTATAGAACTAGAATCGGAAACATCATCAAAGCTCCGGAGGAGCGCAATATTCTCTTCCCTAAGCACATTGCGCCCCTCCGGAGCTTGTAACATCTGTTTGCTACGCGCTAAAAACATTTGGCCGGCTGCGGCCAAGACGAAACAGCTTCAGTTTCCTGCAACACACAATTATTCACTCAACCTCCAGTCTCTAGCCTCCGGTCTTTAGTCTCCAGTCTCTAGTCTCTAGTCTCTAGTCTCTAGTCTCTAGTCTCTAGCCTCCAGTCTCATTGCTTCGTCCCTTTCAGCTCCTTGTACATGTCCTCAACGTTTGGAGTGGCGAAATTCTGAAAAGCGAAACTCTTGTACTTCTCAGGCAGTGTGAGTTGCTGTTTCGCTTGGTCGACTGTCAGGCCATTCGCGATTCCCTGCTTGACCCGTCCGCGCAAGTCGTCGAGATAATCACGAAAGTCTTTGATCTCGACAGCCGTCGCAACATTGCCGTGGCCGGGCACATAC
>JBKPPE010000277.1:0-4609 GCA_046733375.1 Acidobacteriota bacterium
ATGTTCGGATGATTAAGCGCGCTGGCTGCCTGAGCCTCCTGTTCGAAGCGTCGCAAACGCTCGCTGTTCTCCTCAACTGCGCCTGGCAAAACTTTGATCGCAACGTCACGATTCAATTTCGTATCGCGCGCCAGGTACACCACGCCCATTCCGCCCTCGCCAACCTTCGAGCGGATCTCGTAGCGACCGAGTTTGGTGCCTGCCGGCAAAGTCATAGTCCGGATGACATCTGGCTACGGTGTTAACGACGGATTAGGATCAGAATACCTGCGGCAATACCCAGGATAGCTAAACCAGTTGTGACCGTGGATGAGATTCTGATGTTGAGCAACGGCAAGAGTCCGGTAAGAATTAGCCAGAGGCCCAGCAAGATCATTCCCAGATTTCTGCCCGCCAAACTACTTGTTAGCGCCATGCGTCCCTCCTTCTTAAGTCCGCCTCGCCAATCTATGAGCGGATTTCGTAGTGACCAAGTTTGGTTCGAGGAGCGATCCTCAGGAAAGCCGAACCTGGGCGCGCGATTGTATCCGAGGAATGGGAGTTAGGTTAAGGATTTTGAGAATCCGGATGGCTTTGGCTCAACAGTCGGCGAAGCCGACGAATGACAATAGCCCACCGATTTATCGGTGGGGATCTGGTCAATGAACAGAACTAGTCCGTGAAAGGGACGGCTGAGCCATAAATGTTGGAGGCCCGTAGGTTTTTCAGTCGTCCGCTTCGCGGACTGCTCGGATCTTTCGTATGAACCCAGCGCTGAAGCGCTATTGGCACTTCGTCCGCTTCGCGGACGAGGAAAGAAATAATTTTAAGGCGAGGCCCCGAAGGCGATTCCTTCAGCGCGGCCCGGCCGGCAGCTTTTCGTTCAAATGATTTGTAAGCAACGTGTACAGGTGGCGGCGCGTTCCGGGACCTTCATAGATGCCATGCGACCGGTTTGGATAGACCATCATCCGGAAATCTTTGTTCGCTGCGATCAGCGCATTAACCAGCTCTTCAGTTCCCTGATAGTGAACGTTGTCGTCGCCTGAGCCATGGACCACCAACAAATTTCCCTTCAACTGGCTCGCAAAAGTCAGTGGCGAACTCGCTTTGTACTCATCCGGATGGTCTTGAGGAAGCCCACAATAACGCTCCTGATAGATCGTGTCGTAAAGACGGACATCCGGGACGGGCGCGACGGACATGCCGGTGCGATAGAGATCGGGATAGCGAAACATCGCGTTGAGCGTAGAAGACCCACCGCCGCTCCAGCCCCAAATCGCGATCCGTGTCGGATCTACGAATGGCCACTTGTCGATCGCGCGCACCGCATTCGCCTGATCCTGTGAGCTAATGATTCCAATTTTGCGATAGACGATCTTGCGCCAGGCGCGTCCACGCGGCGCGGGTGTGCCGCGATTGTCCACGCTCATCACGATGTAGCCTTGCTGCGCCAGCATCATGTGCCACATAAGGTTAAAGCCACCCCATTGATCCAGGACTGTTTGCCCGGCTGGTTCGCCATAGACATAGAACAAGACCGGATAGCGTTTATTCGGATCGAAGTCGGGCGGTTTGATCATCCAGCCGTCAAGCTGCACGCCTTCGCCAATATCGACGCGAAAGAACTCGCGCGGCCCCTGCTTCAACCTCGCCACCCGCTCTCGCAATTCTTTGTTGTCGATCAGTGTTCGCACAGTCGTGTGCTCGGGCAGCCGAACCACTTCGAACACCGGCGGTTGGTTGAGGTTTGAATATGTGTGGATCGCCAAATCTCCGGACGGCGAAACATCGTAGTCGTTCGTGCCCGGCTGATTGGTGGGCGAGATTCTCTCAGCAGCGCCGGTGCCATCCAGGTGCGCGCGAAACAGATATCTTTGCGTCGCATTCTCAGGCGATGCATCGAAGTAAAGCCAACCGTGCGCGGCATCGACGCTGCTCACACTGATGACATCGTAGTTTCCTGGGGTGATGTCGCGTGCGTCGGCTCCATCACGCGTTATTGAATACACGTGATGCCAGCCGTTGCGTTCGCTGGCCCACAGAAATCTCTTGCCGCCATCAAGCCATTCGACGTCACCGCGCGCCAAACCACGCTTGTCCCAATCGAGATCGAAGAAACCGACATCGAGCCATGCCTCATCTTTCTCGACGAGGACGGTGCGGACTTTGCCCGTGCGCGCGTCGCCAACCATTAACGTGTCGGTATTCTGCAAACGATTCAATTGCTGAATGGTGACCTCGTCGGAGTTGTTCGCCCACTCCATCCGTGGCAAGTAGTTGTTTCTCGGATCGCCCGGGACTTCGAACCAGGTCGTTTTTCCGCCGGTCGCACTAATCACGCCGACGCGCGCCGCTGAATTTGTTTCACCTGTTTTGGGATAAGGGAAACTCGTGATGACCGGATAGAGCGCGTCCGTGTCGTTGATGAGCTTGAACTCTTTGACGCCGTCTGAGTTGAGTTGCCAGTAAGCGATCTTTTTTCCGTCAGGACTCCAACGCCAGCCGTCACGGCAAAACAATTCTTCTTCGTAAACCCAGTCGAAGGTGCCGTTGATTAAATGAAAAGTGCCGTCAGTCGTTAGCTGGGTGATCTTTTCGTCAGCCAGGTTCTGCACATAGATGTTGTTGCCGCGCACATAGCCGGCGCGCGTGCTGTCGGGTGAAAACTTCGCGAACATCAAACTCGACGCGGGTGCATCGCCACCAAGCTTCTGCAACTTGCCGCTCGCGAGATCAAACACCCAGTAATCTCCGCGCGTGTTGCTGCGCCAAACTCGTTCAGTGTTCGTGAACAACAGGACTTTCGCCTTGTCAGGACTGACTTCGAACTCTTCGACGACGAGCGGCGTTGATGCGCCCGCAGGCACGAGCTTGTCAGCGCCGATCAAAACCGTTCTCTGACCAGTCGCCGCGTCATAGCGCACGATGTCCTGCGCATCGCCTTTCCCGGCCGGTTCGAGCGCCAGATATCCCTTGCCGTCCGGCGCCCATTTGAGCGCGTTAGGCGATTGCGCGCCAAACGTGAAAACGTTATCGAGCGTCAGGACTGACGGATCAGTTTGTGTGGCCGTCTGCTGCGCGTACGCGGACGCCGCGCTCAGGAGCAACAGGCAAAGAATTGCGATTGATCGAAGATGGTTTGCGAGTGCGCGATTTGGATTCTTTAACATAGTTCGTAGTGATTTGGAGTGCTACTGACTTGAAGTATGTTTATTCAAGGAATGCCAATATTAGCCTGCCGCTGGTTCAAGGACGTGGAAAGTCTGCGAGCCACAATTCCGGCTTGCCGGGATTGTATCGCACGTAAACGATCTCGCCGTTAGGGGAAACATCATAGAAAGCGCCGATCGGATGAAACTGCAACACGCCGATCAGCTTTTCATCGGCGCCTGCTGCTGATATCGACCATAGTTCTTTCCCCACTCCGGATTTATTGTCCCGCAGGAAATAGACGCGTGAGCCGTCTCTGGACCAACGCGGAATGCGGCCATGGGTTAGTTGCCGGCACGCTCCAGTGTCGACCGCGCAGATCGAAATCTTCCTCACCGCTACGTCGTTACCCGCGCTCAGGTCCGTACCAAGAATCGTCTTTCCGTCTTTTGACCATTGCGGATCGCGAAATAAAGGCTTGAACACCGTCTCCTTGCCGGTCGCAATCTCGCGGATCATCATGACCTGAGAACCATCTGTTTGTTGGATCACGTAGGCAATTAATTTGCCCTCTGGATCCACCTGCGCGCCATTATGGCTCCCCCAAGTCCAGCCTGCGGCGACCTCGGAACTTGGTCCGCCGCTCACTGAAATTCTGCGAAACGAAAAGCTTGGCCGGATTTGGTAAAAATACAACCACGAACCATCCGGCGACCAGCGCGGGTGAATATTTCGTTCTCCGGTGGTCGGCGTCACCTGGATTGAATTGCCGCCGTTCCGATCAATCGTGTGAATCTGGATATCGCCGTTGTTTTCGACCAGGAAAAAAGAGATCGTGTCGGCGACGGGAGAGAACGATGGATCCGTCAGCTCGTATCTTGCTTCAACTAACTCGCGCGTTTGATTCGTGTTTGGATTCCACAGCGTGAGAATGAAACTATTGCGGGTGTTCGTATAGATGAGTTTCGTGGCGTCACGCGAAATCTCCGGTTCAGTGTCCTCGCCCGCGCTCACGAGCACCGGTTCAGGCTTGCCGCCTGCTTTAGCAATTCTCCAGAGCGTCCTGCTGCCGGCTCGCAAGGAAGAGAAGACGATGAAATTTCCGTCAGGAGTCCAAACGGGAGTGCCGCCGAAGTGATCGTCAAACGTCAACTGACGCGCTTGACCACCGGCCGAAGGGATGACCCAGATGTCGCCGATCGGGCCTTTGCTACATTCGAAGAAGGCGATGAGAGAACCATCCGGAGACAAAGCCGGTGTGCGGTCGGCCAAGAGGGTTTCAGGTGTAGGGACCCCTTCCACTTTTCGCTCGTCAGTGCCATCTGCTTTGGCCGTCCAAATCCCCTCCTGTTTCTCATAAACCAGACGGCTGCCATCCCAGGACCAGTTCGGATTGTAACCGCCGTCAATCACCTTGCGTGGAGTTCCGCCGAAAGGCGGAACCGACCAAATGTTGCCGCCGCGAGAAAAAACAATC
>JBKPPE010000278.1:0-4380 GCA_046733375.1 Acidobacteriota bacterium
ACGCATATCTTATCTACACGTCGCGCGAAATCCTGATCATCGATCCTGGTTCGCCTTATCAAGAGGAGCAGCAGGCGCTCGCAGAGTGCATCGATGATTTGATCGCGGAAGGTCGCATCGTACGCGAGATCGCGCTGACTCACGTGCATCCCGATCACGTCGCTGGCGTGAACGCACTTAATGATCACTTACAATCGAAGCATGGCTCGCGTGTTCCGGTTGCGGCGCATCGATTGACGGCTGAATCACTGAAGCACCAGTTTGCTGTCGATCGGTATATCGAAGACTACGAAAACATCTCGCTTGATGGTGAACCCCCGATCAATTTGCAAGCTTTGTTCACGCCCGGCCATGCGCGCGGACATCTTTGTTTTTACGATGAAGCACGTGGAGTTTTGATTAGCGGCGACAACGTCGTGGGCTTCGGCTCAGTCTTGATCGATCCGGCCGACGGGAATATGAGCGAATACCTGGATTCGCTGCGGCGCATGCGCGGTTTGCCCAACGTGACCGTGTTGCTGCCCGGGCATGGGCCCGCGGTCGCAAATCCTTACGACAAGATCGATCAGTACATTGCTCATCGGCTCGAACGCGAGGCAAACATTGTGAAGGCTGTTCGCGAAGGCGCGACCACGGCAACCGAAATCGTCGCGCGTGTCTACACAGACGTGAATCCGAAAGCGCTGGGGATGGCTGAGCGGGCGGTCCTGGCCCATTTGGAAAAACTGGTGGCGGATGGACTGGTAACAAGCGGCGAGTCTGGGAATTACAACGCGTGTCAGAACCGGGAGCGGTAGCGATCGGATCAGCATTCAACTGAACTCAAATGCAGTAAGGAAGAGGGGCTTGCCCCCGCCGTCTGATCAAGCGGCCGCAAGCGGCTCTTCCTAACTGGAATTAATCTCAGTTGAGTCCGCTCGCGGTTCTGACAGGCTGCAGTTACAATCTCTCCATCCCCAGTTCAATCGAGAACTCAATCAAATCAAAATGGAACGAGCAAGGACCCTAGGTGAACTCAAAGCGAGCGGCTACGCATCGGTCTCAGTCAAAGACGAGATGCGCGCGAACCTGATCTGCAAACTCAAACGGCGTGAAAAGCTCTTCCCCGGAATCGTCGGTTACGACGAAACCGTTGTGCCGCAACTCGTGAATGCGATCCTCGCGCGCCACAATCTGATTCTCCTGGGACTCCGCGGGCAAGCGAAGAGCCGGATCATCCGTCAACTAACAAATCTGCTCGACGCGCAGATGCCAATCATTGCCGGCTCGGAAATCAATGACGACCCGTTCAATCCGATTAGCGCTTATGGCCGGCAAACAATCGATCTACATCAGGACTCAACGCCGATCGCCTGGGTCGATCGCGACGCGCGTTTTGTGGAAAAGCTGGCAACTCCTGACGTGACCATCGCTGACATCATCGGCGACGTCGATCCAATCAAGGCTGCGAAAGGCGGGCATCTGCTCAGTGACGAACTTACGATTCACTACGGCCTCTTGCCGCGCGCCAACCGCGGTATCTTTGCGATCAATGAGCTGCCTGACCTCGCCGGAAAAATTCAGGTTGGTCTCTTCAACATCATGCAGGAAGGCGACGTGCAGATTAAGGGTTATCCAGTGCGTCTGCCGCTCGACGTGATGCTCGTCTTTTCCGCGAACCCGGAAGACTACACGGCGCGCGGAAAGATCATCTCGCCTTTGAAGGATCGGATTGGGACGGAAATCACTACGCACTACCCGAAAGAGATTTCGTTGGGCGTCGAGATCACCAAACAGGAAGCATGGACCGCGCGTGATGGTCTGAAAGAGCGACTCGTGATTCCGGAATTCATTCGGGAAACGATCGAGCAGATTGCATTCGAAGCGCGCGACGATCAGCGGATTGACAAGCATTCCGGCGTCTCGCAGCGGTTGCCCATCTCGGTAATGGAATCAGTCGTCTCAAACGCCGAACGACGCTCCCTCGTGACGGATGAACCCTTGGTCGTCCCGCGCATCGCCGACATTTACGCGGCAATTCCGTCGATGACCGGCAAGATGGAACTGGAATACGAAGGCGAGCAGATTGGCGCGACGCGCATTGCCAAGGATTTGATCAAACGCGCGGCCGGCGAAATCTTCGAAGGCTACTTTGTCGGAATCGATTTCGCGCACGCGGTCGCATGGTTCGACCAAGGCAACAATGTGCGCCTGGCCGACTCTGCTTCGGCAGAAGAGTGCATGCTGCTGCTTGAATCGGTCCCGGAATTGATCGACACGGCGTTAATTCCTTTTGATTTCAATCGAAACGACACCGACCAAACGGTTGCCGCGTGCGAATTCGCGTTGGAAGGACTCTATGCGGATAACAAAATCAGCCGCAACGAAGAAGGCGGCTACACCGCGGTGACGAAAGCGAAGAAGGATCGAAAAGGGATGATCTACGATGATCTGAGTGAATCGGGCCGGTTTAGCTAAGGAGATTTAGCCGCAGATGAACGCGGATACGCGCGGATTAAAACATAAGCAATTAACAGAGACGATTATTGGCGTCTTCTACGAAGTCTATAACGAGCTTGGTCATGGTTTTCTTGAGTCTGTGTACGAGAAAGCGTTCGAAGTAGCACTCACCGCGAAAGGCCTCGACCTGTGTTGCCAGATCGCGGTGCCGGTTTGGTTTCGCGGACGCCGGGTCGGTGACTTCACCGCCGATCTGTTGGTTGAGCGTTCTGTACTCCTGGAGTTGAAAGCAGTGCGAACGCTTGACTCCGCTCGAAGCACAACTTCTCAATTACCTTGGGGCGACGGAAATCGAAGTGGGCCTTTTGTTTAATTTTGGCATCAAACCGGAGTTCAAGCGGCTTGCGTTCGAGAACTCACGCAAGAAGGTTTAGCGGGTGGAAGGCGAGATTTCGATTGCAGCTCTTCTGAAACCGAACGAGTAATGGTTGAAGGACAGGTAAACATACCAGCAGTTCCTGTAATCGTTCTTATCTGCGTCTATCCGCGTTAATCCGCGGCTAATTATGCGTTTTACTCGCTATTCAAAATTTAACGGCCTCGACGTCTACGGGATCAATCTCGGCGACCTGATGGAGGGTCTGTCCGATTCGCTGCTCTATTCCGGTTATGACGATGATTACTACTGGACACGTCAGCGCATGCCGCAGGACACGTCGCTCGATGCGTTGCGCCGTGCGTTGTTGCAGGCGCTGATGGAGCAACGTCTGCTGTCGCAACATCAAATTCAGCAGATGCTCGACGAGAACGAAGGGAAGTACGAAGGCTCGCAGCTTCAGGAGATGCTGAATCAACTGATCGAACGTTTGGTTGAGGAAGGCTACCTAACACTCCGCGAAGAGCCACCGACTCAACAGCAGCGCGAGATGATGAGTGGTAATGGCCAGGGCCGCATCGAAGATCCTTTGCCGCGCAACGTGAAGTTTGAAGTCACTGAGAAAGGTCTGGACTTTCTCGGTTACAAGACGCTACGCAACCTGCTCGGCAGTTTGGGCAAGAGTTCGATGGGACGCCACGACACGCTGCATCTTGCGACCGGTGTCGAAGCCGAAGCCGCCAGCAAGCCTTACGAATTCGGCGACACGATCAATCTCGACGTGAACACGACACTGCTCTCGGCGATTCAACGCGAAGGGCTGAGCGTGCCGCTCAATCTCGAATACCAAGATCTCCACGTGCACCAGTGCGATTATCAGTCGTCGTGTGCGACGGTCGTGATGCTCGATTGCTCGCACTCGATGATTTTGTATGGCGAAGATCGATTCACGCCGGCGAAGAAAGTCGCGCTGGCGCTGGCACACTTGATTCGCACACAGTACGCCGGCGACTCTTTGAAGATCGTTCTGTTTCACGACTCAGCGGAAGAGTTGCCTTTGGCGAAGCTGGCGACCACGCAAGTCGGACCGTACCACACAAACACTGCGGAAGGCTTGCGTCTCGCACGTCGCATTCTGCAAGCTCAGCGAAAAGACATGAAACAGATCGTAATGGTCACGGATGGAAAACCGACGGCGTGCTTTTTGGAAGCTGGATCCATTGGAGCGCCGACATCCTTGTCGGCGGGCGGCCGGCATCCTGGCGGCGGAAATGCGGACAGGATGTCCGCGCTCCCGGCAAGAAGGCTCTACAAAAATTCAATGGGGGGCGACCCGTGGTTGATGGAAGCGACGTTTCGCGAGGTACAGGCCAGCCGCAAAGCCAGCATCATGATCTATACTATCATGCTCGCCAGCGATTACTATCTCGTCGAGTTCGTGAAAGAAATGACGGCGATGACCAACGGCAAGGCTTACTTCGCGAATCCTTCAAACCTTTCGCAGTTTGTATTGATTGATTTCCTGCGCCGCAAGAAATCGCGCGTGAAATAGATCGCGCGCTACC
>JBKPPE010000279.1:0-8513 GCA_046733375.1 Acidobacteriota bacterium
CGACCGTTCGACGACGGTCATTGGCGTAGTGAAACGTGGTGAGATGGTTCGCGAGGTTAAAGGTAACGGCACCCTGGTGCCGCAGGTAACGCGCTGGATTCCCGCGCCGGCCGACGGGCGGGTCGAGCGAATTCTCGTGCAAGCGGGCGCCGAAGTCGGCGGGGGCACGGTGATCGTCGAATTGTCGAATCCACAGTTGGAGCAGGCCGCGATCGACGCAGAGTTCCAGGTCAAAACTGCACAAGCTGATGCCGAAACTCTGAAAGTTCGTCTCGAAAGCGATGGCATGACGCAGCAATCACAGATTGCTTCCATCAATGCCGAATACAGCCAGGCGAAGTTGCAGCTCGATTCGGAAGAGCAACTTGCCAAGCAGGGGCTGGTTGCGGAACTTCCGCTCAAGGTTTCGCGTGTACACGTCCTGGACCTGGCGAATCGGCTGAAGGTTGAACAGCAACGCCTGGCAATCAGCGGTCAATCGAAAAGGGCGCAAATCAAAGCCCAGCAATCGCGCGTCGAGCAACTACAGGCATTGGCGAAACTCAGACGAGAGCAAGTCGATGCACTCAAAGTGCGCGCCGGCACCAATGGCGTGCTGCAACAGATTTCAGTTCAGGAAGGGCAACAGCTGACACCAGGTGTCAACATCGCGCGGATCGCCGATCCGGCGTCGCTGAAAGCCGAATTGAAGGTCGCCGAAACGCAAATCAAAGACGTGAGAATAGGGCAGCTCGCGGTGGTTGATACGCGCAACGGTCTGATTCAGGGCCAGGTGTCCCGGATCGATCCGGCCGCGCGCGAAGGCACTTTCACTGTAGACGTCACGTTTACTGAGAGCCTGCCGCAAAGCGCTCGTCCCGACTTGAGCGTTGATGGAACCATCGAACTCGAACGGCTGCGCAACGTTCTCTACGTCGACCGGCCGGCGTTCGGGCAAGCGGACCAGACCGTCGGCATGTTCAAGATTGGCCCGGACGGCCAGGAAGCCACGCGCACACAGGTAAAGCTTGGTCGCACTTCGGTGAGCACGGTCGAAATACTCGACGGCTTGCGCGAAGGCGATCAGGTAATCATCTCGGATACGTCCAGCATGGACGCTTACAAAGTTATTCGTTTGCGCTGATCGAGAGAGTGGAACCGACGTCAGTCGGCGATTTTTGAACGAGCACGCAGAGTGAAGTCTGATATCAGCTTCAAGCCCAAAATTAAGGAGCAAATAATGAGTTCAACCGACCCCCTTATTCACCTTTCCGACGTGAAGAAGGTTTTCTATACCGACGAGGTAGAGACGCACGCGCTGTCTGGGATTCACCTGGATATTAAGAAGGGTGAGTACCTCTCGATTGCCGGCCCATCAGGGTGTGGCAAGTCAACTTTGCTATCGATTCTCGGGTTGCTGGATACACCGACCGACGGTCAGTACGTCTTGAACGAGCACCCCGTCGAAAACCTCTCGCTGTCAGAGCGGGCGCGCATTCGCAACCGCGAAGTTGGGTTTATCTTCCAGAGTTTCAACCTCATCGGCGACCTCACCGTGTATGAAAACGTTGAGTTGCCGTTGACGTATCGCGGCATGAATTCGAGCGAGCGCAAAAAGCGAGTGACCGATGCGCTCGAGCGCGTGGGCATGGGACATCGTGCGAAGCATCTGCCCAGCCAACTCTCGGGCGGTCAACAGCAACGCGTCGCGGTAGCCCGCGCGGTCGGCGGACAGCCCAGCATTCTGTTGGCGGACGAGCCGACCGGAAACCTCGACTCAACGAATGGTGAAGCAGTGATGGAGTTGCTCCGTGAGCTGCATCGAGGTGGCGCAACGATTTGCATGGTGACTCACGATCCGCGTTATGCCCAGCATGCGGATCGGATCGTACACCTGTTCGACGGTTTGATCGTCGAGGAAGAAACCGGTGCGAACCGTCGCCAGATTGAAGAAGCCAAGCAGGAATTAAGAGAAAGCGGATTCGTCGAAGTCAAATGATTGGTGGCACGGGCGTCCCGCCCGTGAAACTCACGCGCAGATGCGCGTGTCCCTTCATGAAAAGCAAATGATTAGTCTTCGCAACATCGAGAAATATTTTTCGCAGGGCTTGACGAAGAATTATGTGCTGCGGCGGATTAATCTCGACATCAAGCCCGGCGAGTTCATTTCGATTATGGGCCCTTCCGGAGCAGGGAAGTCCACCTTATTGCACATCCTCGGAATGCACGATCACGCGTGGCAGGGTGAGTATCACTTCGACGATGTGGCTGTTCATGCCCTGAATCCGAAGAAACGCGGGGAATTGCGTAACCGAAATATTGGATTCGTCTTTCAAAGTTATCACCTGCTCGACGATCAGACTGTGTTCGAGAACCTGGAACTGCCGCTCTCGTATCGTGACGTAAATCGCAAGGAGCGGCAGTCGATCGTTTGCGACACTCTCGACCGTTTTCAGATCGTCGGCAAGAAGGACTTGTATCCGACGCAATTGTCCGGCGGGCAGCAGCAACTTGTGGGCGTGGCGCGCGCGGTTGTTGCCAATCCACGATTGATCCTGGCGGACGAGCCGACGGGCAATCTTCATTCGGCCCAGGGCAAAGAGATCATGGAAATGTTCAAGCGGTTGAACGACGAAGGTACGACAATTGTGCAGGTGACGCACTCGGAAACGAATGCCGCGTACGGCAACCGCGTCATCCAGCTGCAGGACGGTTGGATAGTTGACAATTAACACATGAGTTTCAGTTAGTCGCTGATCCCCAGAAGCGCCGGAATTCTAAATAGCGAGCGAGAAATCGTGAGTACTTTGGCGATGGCGCATATTCCTCGAACCCTAATTGCGGACGATCAACCGGACGTGCTTGCAGCCCTGCGCTTGCTTTTAAAAAGCGCGGGGTACCAGACCGAATCCGCCGATTCACCCAACGCAATCCTGGAAGCGATAAAGAAGCGCGACTTTGACGTCGTGCTAATGGATCTCAATTACGCGCGCGATACGACGTCAGGCAAAGAAGGGCTTGACCTTATCGCGCGCATCCAAGCCGAAGACAAAACGCTTCCGATTGTGGTGATGACGGCGTGGGGTACCGTCGACCTGGCAGTCGAAGCCATGCACCGCGGGGTGCGTGATTTTGTACAAAAGCCCTGGGAGAATTCGCGGCTGCTGCAGGTGCTGCGGACGCAGATCGAGCAGGGAAAAACGCGGCGACGGCAACGACAAAAAGCTTCGCAAAGGCGGCAGCTTAATCGGAACTTACAACTGGAACTTAGAGAAGCGCGCCAGATTCAGCGGCGGCTGATGCCGGCGAAGTCAATTCGGTTCGAAGGATTTGAGATGGCCTCGGACTGGCGTGCGGCGCGCATGATCGGCGGCGATTATCTCGCAGCGTTTTCGTTACCCAACGAACGAGCGGCGCTGTGCGTCGCGGACGTCGCGGGTAAAGGCCTGCCCGCAGCGCTCCTGATGTCGCATTTGCAAGCCGCGTTGAAAACGGTTGCCCCTCAGCACGGCGCGCCCCGTGACGTATGCGCGGCGTTGAATCAGTTGATCTGCGGCAACATTCCTGCAAACAAGTTTATCAGTAGCTTCTACGGCGTTCTTGATCTCCAGCGTCGCATGTTGCAGTTCACCAACGCCGGCCATAATCCGCCGCTGCTGGTAAGAAGCGACGGCGAAACAACGCGGCTCACCATTGGGGGGAAAGTGTTCGGTCCGTTTTGTGATTCGACGTACGCGCATCAAGAGATCCAATTGCGTTCAGGCGATCGGCTCGCACTTTTCACGGATGGCCTGACTGAAATACGCAACGCGGCTGGAGAAGAATTCGGCGAAGCACGGTTACGTCAACTGTTGATTGCAGAGCGCCATCGATCAGCGTCTGAATTGCAATCAGTAATTATGGATGCGGCGATCGAGTTTTCCGGCAGCGAGTTTGAAGATGATGTTGCATTAATGATTGTCGCAGCTAACTGACTCGCGTTTGTCTGTGGCTGGACGGAAATACTGGGCAGGGGAAAGAAACCAATGGACTCTTTACTTGCTGATCTTCGTTACGGGATTCGCAATCTCGTCAGGCGGCCCGGATTTACCGCCATCGCCGTAGTCACGCTCGCCCTCGGCATCGGCGCCAACAGCGCCATCTTCAGCGCTGTCTACGCGCTGTTGCTCAAGCCCCTTGAATTTCCCGATCTCGATCGCATCGTTACGGTTTGGGACAAGAATCCCAGTCGTGGCGTTGAGCGCAACGAAGTCTCGATGGCGAACTACCTCGACTGGAAGGCGCAAAGTCAGTCGTTCGAACAACTCGCGCTCGAGCGTTGGTGGAGCACGAACCTCACGGGCGGCGACACACCGGAACGCGTCCTGGGACATCTCGTCACGGCAAATTTCTTCGACGTGGTGGGTGTCAAACCTTTCAAGGGCCGCGCTTTTTTGCCAGACGAAAATCAACCCGGAAAGGATGGCGTCGCGATCATCACGCACAGCTTATGGGAGCAACGGTTCGGTTCCGACCCCAACATTCTCGAGAAGACCGTAATGACCGACGGCGTCGCTCGCAAAGTCATCGGCGTTATGCCCGCTGATTTTAGTTATCCAAAAGGCTCACAGATTTATGCCCCGATCGCGCTGACGCCGGAGATTATTAAGAGTCGTCGCTTCCACACCTACTACGTCATCGGCAAGCTCAAGCCCAACGTCACGTTGAAGAGTGCACAAGCTGAAATGGATACCATTACAGCGCGGCTGGCAGCGCAGTATCCCGAGGCGAACACCGGTCTGGGCGCAAATGTTTTTCCGGTCGTCGTCGATACGGTTCGCGTTTACTCGACGGCGATGTGGGTGATGATGGCGGCTGTTGGATTCGTGTTGCTGATCGCCTGCGCCAACGTTGCGAATCTTATGCTGGCACGCGCCAGTGGCCGGCACAAAGAATTGGCGTTGCGTGCGGCGATCGGCGCGAGTCGTTGGCGAATTACCCGGCAGCTTCTGGTCGAAGCGTTCATCATCGCGTTGTTGGGCGGAGCTGCCGGAGTGGTCGTCGCGTTTTGGGGAATCGATCTGTTACGCACTGGCAATCCCGGGGAAGCCGCGCAATACGCGCCTGGCTGGAATCATTTCGGGATCAACATTCCGGTGCTTCTTTTCACGTTCGGAATTTCATTGTTGAGCGGCGTTCTGTTCGGCCTCGCCCCCGCCTGGCATTTTTCAAAACCTGATCTGAACGACGCCCTTAAGGAGGGCGGACGCCAGGGAACGCCGGGATCCCATCGTCTGCGCGGTGCGTTGGTCGTGGCGGAGATCGCGCTGTCTCTGATCCTGCTGATCGGCGCCGGCCTAATGTTCCGCAGCTTCGTGGCGCTTCTCAATACGCCTCCCGGATTCAATCCCGACGGTGTGTTGACAATGACCCTCAATCTTCCTACCACCCAATATAAAGAGGCTGCACAACGCGTCGGCTTTTATTCCGAGCTGGTCCAGCGCGTGCAGAAGCTCCCCGGCGTTCAATCTGCCGCGGTTGTTAGCCACGTGCCGCTGGGCGGCTCGAATGCATCCAGCTCGTTTTTGATCGAGGGGGCTCCGGAACCGCCACCCGGCGAGGAGAATGATGGGAGATACCGGGTCTGCACCCCTGATTATTTTCAGACCATGGGAATCTCGATCTTGAAAGGCCGCACCTTCAATGATCAAGACCGGGCCGAATCGAAGCCGGTAATCATCGTGAATGAAACCCTGGCGCGCCGCTATTGGCCCAACGGAGACGCGCTCGGTAAACGCATGAGGTTCACGGGTCCGTTGGATAAGAACCCGTGGGTAGAGGTTGTCGGCATAGTTCAGGACGTGAAACACGAACTGAATCTCCCGGTCACGTCCGATTATTACTTGCCCCACGCACAGGATCCCTGGAGCGGGATGGTCCTGGTGGCGAGGACCACGGTCGATCCGGCGTCGATGTCTGCTGCGATTCGTCAACAGGTTTTGGCAATCGACAAAAACCAACCGATATATGACGTGAAAACGATGAACCAGGTGCGGGCAATCTCAGTCGCTGTGTATTCGTTTGGCTCAGCGACGATGGCCATCTTTGCACTTGTCGCGCTGGTGCTCGCCGCCATCGGAATTTACGGCGTCATGGCTTTTGCCGTGACGCAGCGCACCCAGGAGATAGGTATTCGAATGGCTTTGGGTGCCCGCACGATTGACGTTCTGAAACTTGTCCTCAGATCGGGAATGTTCCTGGCGGGGATTGGCGTTGTCGCCGGGCTGGCAGGTGCGTTGGCAGTGACGCGTTTGATGTCGAGTTTGTTGTTCGGCGTTTCGTCGACCGATGCGGCAACGTACGCGCTCGTGACAACGGGATTGCTGCTGGTTGCTTTGTTTGCCTGCTATGTGCCGGCGCGACGCGCGACGAAAGTCGATCCATTGGTCGCGCTACGTTACGAATGAAACGTCGGAAACGGTCGGATTAAGGGGAGATCACGGTATGGGAACATTGAGATTAGACCTGCGCTACGCGATTCGTAGCCTTACCAAGAAACCTTTGTTCACGATCGTGGCGGTTACGACTCTGGCGCTGAGTATTGGCGCGAACACCGCGATCTTCAGTGTCGTGAACGCCGTGCTCTTGCGGGCGCTGCCTTATTACAAAGCTGATCAACTGGTGGCGCTTTTGACAATCTCCGGTGCCGGAGAGCGCGACGGCTTGTCGGTTCCCGAGGCTGAAGACTTTCGTGCGCAGATGACCTCACTCGAAGACGTCTCCTTCTTCCAAACGCAAAGCGTTAACGTCACCGGCGGTGAGCGGCCCGATCGCGTGCGTGGCGCATTTGTATCGGCCAACTATTTCCGCTTCTTTAATCTTAACCCGATTATCGGCCGCACTTTTGTTGACGGTGAAGATCGTCAGGGTGCTCCGAAGCTGGCTGTCGTCAACGAAAAGATGTGGCGCGATCGCCTAAATGGCGATGCAAACCTGACCGGCGCGAAGTTAATCCTGAATGGCGAAACCTACAGTGTCATCGGGGTGGTCACCGCGGGGTTCAAGCATCCCTTCGATCCCGAAGTCGAGGTGTGGATGCCGGTCGCGAACTTTCCCGGTAACAGCAACGAGCGCACCGGAAGATTTCTGTTCGTAATGGGTCATCTGAAACCGGGCGCAACCGTGGCGGCAGCCGCCGCCGAAGCAAACACCGTCGCGAACAGACTGGCCGCGGCCTATCCCGAAGAGAATACGGGCCGCAGCGCGCGAGTCGAGAGCTTCCGCGAATTAGTCGTGCGAGATATTCGTCCGGCGTTGTGGTTATTGTTCGCGGCCGTCGGCGTGATTCTACTGATTGGTTGCGCGAATCTCGCGAACCTGTTGCTCGCGCGAGGACTTGACCGGCATAGAGAAGTGGCCGTGCGTGCGGCCCTGGGCGCGAGCCGTTGGCGATTGATTCGCGAGCTTCTGACCGAGACAACTGTGATCAGCGTGATTGGCGGCACCGTGGGAGTCTTTCTCGCTTACTGGGGTCTTTATGGATTACTCAAACTCCCGCAGAACTTCGTCGACACTCAAGACGCGAATTTGGATTTGCGCGTGTTGCTGTTTGCGTTGGCGATTTCAGTTTTGACGGGCTGGCTGTTTGGCTTAGCCCCCGCATTGCAATTCGTCAGGCCGGATTTGCAATCGTTTCTGAAAGAAGGCGGCCGTGGAGGCGGTGACGCGGCGCGCTGGAACCGCTTGCGCAGCGGATTTGTGATTGCGCAGGTGGCTCTTTCGCTGGTGCTGTTAGTGAGTGCCGGCCTGTTGATTAGAAGCTTTGACAAGCTCTTGCGCGTCAATGTCGGATTCAAGCCCGAACAACTGCTCAGTCTGGAATATCGACTCCCGCGCAGCAAGTACAAAGAAGTGGCCGCGCAATGGAACTTTCACCGGCAAGTCGTAGCTCGAGTTCAGGAAGTTCCAGGAGTCCAGTCGGTCGCGCTCGTGCGCGGGCTGCCGTTCAGTGGTAATGGCGCAACCACCGCGATCACATTACCTGACCGCGAAGCGCCGCCGAAGGGCTACGAGCCCGAGGTGATGTTCAATTCGGCGACCCCCAACTACTTTGAGACGATCGGAATTCCATTCATCAAAGGGCGCTTGTTCGACGACCACGACCAGCCGAACACGCCGCTCGTCGTCATCATTAACCAGACCATGGCCCAGAAGTTTTGGCCGAACCAGGATCCCATCGGGAAACAAGTTAAGTCGGTGCAGGACGGAACTGTCGCCACGATTATCGGGGTCGTGGGCGACGCCAAGCAGTATTGGATCGAGGAAACTCAACAGCCACAGATGTACGGATCGTACTCGCAGCAGCCCGGCTATTTCGCGACCGTGGTGATTCGCACGAAGGTCGAGCCGCTCAGCCTCAGTGAACAAGTACGGCAGGCGCTCTGGAAGGTCGATGCTGATCAACCGATGTGGAAGATTCGGACGGTTGAATTCCTGGTTAATCGCAGTGTGGCCGATCGCAAATTCCTTTTGGCTTTGATGGGGCTGTTCGCGTC
>JBKPPE010000280.1:0-5772 GCA_046733375.1 Acidobacteriota bacterium
GATTGAATACGCGCGCAGATCGCCGTTGACGCCTTCAATCAAGTAGACGCCCGGGTCCATCTTGCCGATGGGAATCGTGCGACTGTCGTACTCGTTTTCCAGCGCGGGAAGTTTCTCGCGCCAATCCTTCACCTTCTGATCCGGATTCAAAAGCGGCACCCGCGCATAGTCAGCAACATTCAAAGGCGTGCGCACGCTTTCGGGTTGTTTGCGATACTTCTCGTTGAAGGTGGTGCGATGTTCTTTAAGCAGATGAGTCCGGACGTAATCCTTCACCCACGAAAAAAGCGAAAGCTTGAAGCGGTGTGTCCGTTCGAGCAGCGACTGGCGGGCGCCATAGCCTTTCGCCAACGCGGCTTTCTCTTCCTCGCCCATCTGGTGTGGATCGTCGAGCTGCTTGAAAAACTTGTTCGGATCCTTGACGCGATAGACGCGGAAATCCAGATAGTCGACGTTCTGGTAACTCGCCCAAACACGCGCCGACTCGTTCGGCGAATACGTCTTGTTCGTCGTCAGCGAAAAGTATGGCTTGGTGCTCGCGACTGTGGGCGTTTCCGGCTGTGCGGCCGATGGTTCGGCAGGCTTCGCGGTTTTCGCGCGAATGACATTAAAGCCGAATACTGAAGCGACGAGCGCTAAGTAGATGATCCCGGTCGCGACGTAGCGACGGGCGCGTGGATTGGTGTCAGACATGTTGAGTATCCTGGTGGCAGATGACAGTTACAGAACCGCGAGCGGTAGCGAGCGGGATAAAGACAAAACCTTCGCCAGAGCATAAGGTTTCAATCGTGCGGATCACGCAACTTGAATCCTTAACCCGCTCGCTACCGCTCGCGGTTCTGTAACACTCTGTGCGATCTCTCATCATTGCAAAATCTTCAACCGATAAAACCCCAAAAAATTCTTATTTGTTTCAATCGGCCGCCAGCGCGGGTCGGGATGCTGATCGAGCACGGACAGCTCGACCTTTTTTACCGCGCCATCATCTGTTGCCGTCGAGCCAGTGTGATAGACGACCCAGTCGCGCTGTCCGTTCGGCGCTACCCGCGGCGTTCCGAGAAACACCATCACGTGATAGGGAAACTTCTGGACCCAGGGTTGGTAATAAAACATCAGGTCGCCGGGTTGCGCTTCGCGGCGGTCGCGGCTGACGAACACGACGTTGAAGTTTTTCAGCGTGCGACCATCGGCGAACTCTGAAAACTTAGTGCTTCGCTGGTCGCCGTCGTGATACGCGCCGGATTCAGTGCGAAAGATCTTTTCACCGAGTTGGTTGTTGTCGAGATCAAAACTAGTCACGTCGCGCGCGACCGGTTCATAGGCCGGGCCCATGCGCTGAAACCACGCGCGATCGTGCTGACGCAACGCTTCGCGCATCGCAAATCGCACTAACCCTGCGCAATCACGTTGTTCGCGCTTCCATTGCTCGCTCAGTTGGTAGAACTGTGTTTCCGCGATTGACGTGAACCAGCGACGAAAATTCTCGCGATCCTCGAAGGTGCGCAACTCAGCAAAGTCGGGAAAACCGTCGTTGTCTGAATCGGCGGACGTGTTCGTTGCTGTCGAATTATCCTTGGAGGCGTCGGCTGCCAGCGGCGCCCTCCCTGACGGTCGGGCTTCTGACACTGGCTTTGAGCGACTGAAGATCCAAACGAAACTGGCGAGCACGACGATGACGACGCTCACGGTCAACATCGATCGTGTTGGAAAGTTGCGCAATTGAAAGGGGACCAACATTGTCGCCCACTATGACGCGAATGTTGATTGCGTTTGCACGCGGATGCTATCACGGATTGTGCAGGTCAACCACTGCGCATTTCCGTTTTGGTACGCCGTTGGAAAATGTGGATAGCCTCAGTTCTTCACGGCATGGTAAGCTGCCCGACACCTCACAAGTTTAGAGGCGGGCTACTGCCCGCCGAGATTGTCGGGCAGTACCCCGACTCTAAACGAGTAAGAAGCTAAATGCCGAAAGTCGATACCACCCCTGACGCCGTCCTTGCGGCGGTAAAAAAGATCGACATCGTCTCGGAACTGCTCGACGAAAAAAACAAGAACAATCTGAAGATGATCGTCGAGGGCAAGGTCTCTGGCGGCAAGCAGATCGGTCCATACGCGCAGCTCGTTGTCTATGAACCGGGCGAGACAATCATGCGCGAAGGCGAATGGGGCGGCAACACTTTCTATTTGTCCGTGACAGGCGATCTGGATGTTTACGTAAGAGACGAATCGGGTGAAGAGAAGAAGGTCGCGCGATTAGCGCCCGGCGCTTGTCTTGGCGAGCGTTCAATTCTCGCCGGCGTGCCCCGCAATGCCACGATCAAAGCTCCTGAAGGCGCTTCCGTGTTGGCATTGGTTCGCCCGGCCTTGCGTCTCTTGCGTTCGCTGAAGAAGTTTGCCGAGAGAGTTGACGAGACCTATCGCAATCACGGACTGGCTAACGCAATCGCGCAACTGCAGGAGCAAACGGATCACGCTTTGGAGCCGCTCGATTTGGTTGCGCTCGGCAATATCAGCCAGTTCATGGCTTACGGAAAGCATCACGTGCTGGTCCAGGAAGGAATGCCAATCGATCGCATTTTCCTGATTCGCAGCGGGTGGGTGCGGCGCGTGCGCGGCGTGCCAATCTATGAAGACATCACCGAAAGCGCGGGACCAGGGACGCTGGTGCCTGAAGATTTTTTTGGCGCGGGAAATTGTCTTGGGCTTGAGGCGCTCCAGGGCCAGGAGAGGTGGGCGTATTCAGCGGCGCTGATGGCGCGAACCGAGTTACTCGAGATTCCACTCGCGAGTCTTCACGCCGAACCGGAACTCTCTCAGAGACTCGCAAAAGCATTTGCAGGCTTCTCGACTGCCGATGACGACACGGGCTTGACCAAAAAGACGGGTGAGTCACAGCTCGTGGCCGCCGAAAAAGAGATCACGACCGGCGTCGTCGATGGCGTGAATCTGCTGGTAATGGACATGGACCTCTGCGTGCGTTGCGGCAATTGCTCGCTCGCCTGTCACAAGGTGCACGGCCAATCCCGTCTGCTGCGGCGCGGCATTCACATCGAGCGCCCGGTGAAGCTCGAATCATCTTCAATGCAGCATGTGCTCGTGCCGTCGGTCTGCATGCACTGCAAAGATCCCGAGTGCCTGACAGGCTGTCCGACCGGCGCGATCTTTCGTGCCGAAAAGGGCGATGTCGATATCGATCCGGTGACTTGCATCGGGTGCTTCGATTGCGCGACGCAGTGCCCTTACAACGCAATTTCGATGGTGCCTCGCAATGGAGAGCCCGTCGTCGCCGACAGTCTGTTGCTGCGTCTGCGGAAGTTATTCGGATCGAGCGCGCCGCCCGTGGTCGCGAGCACTGCGACTGCCGCCGAAGCGAAAGTTAATGGCGAAGCAAAGAGCGAAGCGGCACCGAAGGCCGAAGCTAAAGTGGAAGCGAAGCCCGAGGACGATATGGTTGCCATCAAGTGCAATCTTTGCGAGCACACGCCACTGAATCCCGAGGGTACGAAGAGGCCGGCGTATTCATGCGAAGAGAATTGTCCGACCGGAGCTTTGGTGCGAGTCAACCCGCAGGAATATTTCGATGAAGTCGGGAAAACCGTGGGACTGGTCTTTCGCGATCAAAAACACGCTATTGGAAGAAACATTCATAAGGGCGACCCGATCGCCAAAGCTTGGCACTTTCTTGGTGGTCTGGCTGTGATTGCAATCGCAGCATGGATCATTTGGGCCGTGCGACGCTACGGATTCAACGAATCACTGCGCGGCACTTGGCTGACGATGCGTTGGGTGACGGGCCTTGTCGGGTTCGGGGGCATTGCTGTCGTGATGACGTATCCGGTGCGCAAATCGATCTATCGGCGACGCGCTGGCGCGTTGCGTTACTGGCTGTTGGCGCATCTCTATTTTGGCGCGCTCGCCGGTGTGGTGCTGCTGATTCACGGCGCAAGTCACGGTGGCGGCTTGCTCACTGCGACGCTGATGTTTTCATTTGACGCCGTGATTTTGACAGGACTCTTCGGTCTGGCGGCGTATGTGATTGCGCCGCGGATCCTAACCAGCATCGAAGGCGACCCGCTGCTGATTGAAGACCTGGAAGGCCGGCGTGATGAACTTCGCCGAGAGTTGAAAGAACTTAGCGAGAAGTCCGAGGGCCACCTGCAACATTTGATCGATAAAAAGATGCGTCGCCATTTCTTTTCGCCGGGCTATCTCGTCAGGCAGTACACCCGGCGCGAGCCGCTGACCGCGGCGTTTGCAAAGGCGCGCCTGCATTTTCGAAACGAAGTCGCGAACTTTGAAGAGAAAGAAAAGCGCGCGTTGGCATTGCGCGCCGTTGAGCGAATGGCCACCCTGCGGCGTGTCGACGCGCTTATTTATTTGCATAGGCTGCTCAAGATTTGGGTCGCGCCGCATGTCGTTACGACGGCGATCATGCTGGTGCTGCTGCTTGCTCATATTGTGCAAGTCGTGTTTTTCAACGTGAGGTGAGGAGCGGTGAGCAGTGAGCGGTGGGCAGTGAGCAGTGTGCAGAAAATCATGAGACACGGAGACGCGGAGAATTGAAAAAAGGCGTGCCGAATCGTGCGTGGTTTTCTCCGTGTCGCCGCGTCTCCCCGTCTCCGCGTCCTGATATTGCTGCACACTGCTCACGGCCAACTGCTAATTGAGACATGGACGCTACGTTCGTCATCATTCGCGAGGACCTGCAGGTCGATCCCGTCACAATTGTCGCTACGGGAATCCTCATCGGGCGTCTGCCTGCGTGTGAACTCTTGTTGAATCATCCCTCCGTGTCGAGGCTTCAGGCCGGCATCACGAACGTTGAAGGTGACTACTACATTCGAAATTTTCGTTCGACGAACCCCGTCACACTCAATGGAGAAAAATTAGAGCAGTATCAGGGTCTGACGGACGGCGATGTGCTCGGCATCGGTCCCTTCGTGCTCAATATCGGTTTGATCGAAAACGTTCTCGTCGTCAAAGTTTCGATTCAAATCGGCGCGTCCCCCGGCGAAGCGGTGGTGCGCAAAGAAGCTGCCGAAGTTTGGGACATTCCGGCGACGGTGCGTCTACCGAGCGCTCCGCTCGACTTGCAGAAAGCCGCTGCGCACAAAAAACCTGCGCCGCGCAAACCACCGCCAGCGGCCACCGGCTCGAAAGCACTCGACGTGTTTTGGGACAAGCGAATCACGGCGGCGACGAAGACGATCAAGCCTTCGCCATTGTTTCCCGTCGCCGGCCGGCCAACGGGCAAAGCCCAATCGGTTTGGGCGCCCACAACAGATCTCAAACGGCGCTGGTCCCTGCCCGTCGTCGCATGGGTCGGGATTACGTTCGCTGCCTTGGCGGTCGGAGGAGCATTTTTCTATGCGAGGGCATTCGCGCCGGCGGCGATTTCGGATGCGCACACGCGCGCGGCAATCGAGGTCTCGCCGCCGATTGCCAATCGTGCAAACGCAGGCTCGTGTACTTCCTGTCACGCATTGCGGGCGAACATGGAAGGGAAGTGCGCAGCGTGTCACACCACCGAGTCGTTTGTTCCAACGGTGATTGCGGCCCACATGAATGCGGGCATCGGTTGTGCTGACTGTCACGCAGAACACCGTGGCGAGCAGTTCAATGCGATCGATGGCGCGCTGCTGTCATGCTTCGAGTGTCACCGCGACGCGAACAAAAAAATCTTCAACGGTAAGAGCGTGTCGACGCCTCACGGCGGCACGATAGGCTATCCGGTGGTCGACGGTCACTGGAAGTGGAGGGGATTGGATG
>JBKPPE010000281.1:0-2303 GCA_046733375.1 Acidobacteriota bacterium
AAGTATGGTTGTTAGCCCGCAGGTCGATGACATACTCGTTCACCTGGTTTGGCGTAATCGGCTGCGGCTTAACGAAGCTGTGCAGATACCGTCCACGAAAGATTTCATCGACGATCATCAGTTGATAGCCGTTCATCTTCGAATCTTCCGGGTTGTTGTCGGGGTAGACGTCGATCAACTTTACGACCCAATCGCTGTCGCTGCCCGTGGTTGACGCGAACAGGTGCGCGAAGACCTCGCCATCGATCGTCAAATCGCGATTGAGTACTTCAGTCTGCCAGGTCAACACATCGTTGCGGCCTTCAAGGAACTTCTGACTCTGAACCAGCCAGGTGTACCAACTCGAGCCCCGCCCATACGTCGGTTGAATCGGGCGCTTACGATAGGGAACCGGATTTGCCGGATCGGAAACGTACGATTGCGATTGCGCCGCATCGGATCCCGCAGGTTTTTCGAACGAGAGTTTCTTGTCACTGTGAAGGTAGAGATCGCGCGAGACAGCTTCCTTAGGAGGCCATCGATCCGATCGCGTCCACAGATTGCTGCCACTCTGAAATGTCAGTGCTTCGGGTTGGTTGAGCTTCCCCTTGCCTTTCAGGTAATAGGCAAACCAGGGCGCTTGCACCTGCGAACGAGAGTAATTGCCAGTGGCGCTACCGACATTCACATCGCCCAGCGCCCTCCCAAAACCATTCCAGCCCCCATGGTTCCAGGGACCGAGCACGACAAAATTGTGATTGCTCTTATCGTACTTCTCGAGCGCGGCGTACGTCGCCAGCGCACCGTAGAAATCTTCCTGGTCCCACCAGCCGCCCACGACCAACGTGGCGACGGTCGTGGCCTTGAGTTTGTTTCCGAATCCGCGCGCTTCCCAGTAAGCATCGTAAGCAGGATGTGAAACGAAGGCGTTCCAGGTGGGAAATTTGCCCTCATTCATCTCCGTAATTTTGCCGAGCGATCCTTTTTGCAGATACCAATCATAGGCATCCTGGTCGAAGGAAACTTCCGAGTTCTCTTTCGATGTCTCCATCATCTTCACGTACTCATAACCGTAGCTTTGACGAAAGGCGCCGTTGTGAAAGAAATCATCACCCAGCCACGCGTCAGTCATTGGCGCCTGGGGCGATGACGCTTTCAGCGCCGGATGCGCGTTGATGGTCGCGACTGCCGACAGCCACCCGTCGTAGGAAACACCGAGGATGCCCACGCGGCCATTGTTTTTCTTGATGTTCTTAATCAGCCAATCGATCGTGTCATAAGTGTCGGTGCTCTCGTCGGTGCCTTTCAAATCCTTTGGGTCATGCATTGGATGAGTCATGAGGAACTCGCCTTCCGACCCGTACCGTCCGCGAATGTCCTGCGCTACAAAGATGTAGCCGTCGCGCACCAGGTCCCGGTAACGCCGATTCACGGCGTCTGAATCCGTTTCGGATATTCCGTAAGGGGTTCGCTCGATCATGATGGGTAACGATTCCTTCTGATCTTTTGGTGTGAAAATCAGCGTATGGAGGCGGATGCCATCACGCATGCGAATCATCTCTTCACGCCGATCGAATGCGACATTAGTTTCCAACGCAGGCTGGTCGCTCGTCTTTTTGGCAGCTACCGAGCGGTCGTTCTGCCGCCACATGACGCCAGTGACTTTCCCTTGCGCGTCGCGAATGAACGTCGCATCGGCGTCAATGATTTTCGTAAAGAACTTTGAAGTGCTGGCGGGGAAGATTTCTATTCGGCCCTGGCCGGACGCCTGAATGTAGTAGGCGTTTCCTTCGCGAAAGAACGAGAGCACAAGATCGGGGTTCTCTGCGAAGACATATTGCCCGGTGTAGTCATCAAAAATCTTCGGATCGATTTTGATTTCGGCCGGCTTTTGTTGCGCGTTAACGAGGCTCGTGAAGAACCCGTTTTGTGCCAGTCCTAATAAAGCTCCCAGCGCCAGAATTAGAAATACTGAGGAGGCAAGAATTCGTTTCATTTAGTTCCTTTGTAGCTGGTGTTCAATTCGACTCTCCGTGTCTTTGTGCGTTCTCCGTGCCTCGGCGGTGGAATACCTTAACGCGGATTACACCACAGAGACACAGAGAATTCACAGAGACACGGAGAGAGCACAATGCCGTATTTCCTGATAATCAGTTTGCGCAAACCGGTTGCTTGCGGACAGCAACGACGGGCAGAGCGGGGAGCTTGTTTCTCAGCAATTCCTGATTCAGCTGCGGAACGTTGGTTTCGTTAACCTGACGCCATCGCTGAAGATCATTCACGAGGGCCTTACATAGTGGGAGCGCACTTTGCACGATCGAAGC
>JBKPPE010000282.1:0-6673 GCA_046733375.1 Acidobacteriota bacterium
ACTCTGCGTCCCTCCGCGAAAACCGCTGCGTCCTCTGCGGTTGGATTGGCTTCGTAGGATATGAACCGCAGAGGAAGCCGCAGAGACTCGCAGAGTTTTTCGCTTTCGCTGGCACGTAGTTCTAAGCGATAATCCGCGACATGGCGCAGAGTATCCCAGCCAAAGCCGAAGCTCCCGAAATCATTTCACGTGATCCGGCAACCGGAGAAGAAATCGGTCGCGTGCCGTTAACGCTGCCGGAAGAGGTCGCCCGCGCTGTCGATCGCGCACGCGCGGCACGAGCGGCATGGGCTGAAACATCATTTCGCGGCCGGGCACAAATCATCTTGCGCGCGCGCAAAATCATTCTCAACGAGCTCGACGAGATTGCTCTGCTCATTTCGCGCGAGACCGGCAAGCCCGTCTCGGAAGCGATCGCGATGGAGATGGCGCCCGCGCTTGATCTGATGCAGTACTTCGCACGCAAGACAGAGAGTCTTCTGCAACGCGAGCGAATTGGGATCGGCCTTTATAGTCCGTTGGGACGGACGTCCTACCTTGTTTACAAACCGCTTGGGGTCGTCGGCATAATCTCACCCTGGAACTTTCCGTGGGCGACGCCGCTTGCCGAAGTCGTGATGGCGCTGATGGCCGGCAACGCCGCCGTACTGAAGCCAAGCGAACTAACACCACTGACAGCTTTGAAGATTAAGGACGCGCTCGACACAGCCGGCCTGCCTGACGGACTTTTGCAAGTCGTGACCGGCGATGGGTCAACTGGCGCCGCGCTGATTGGTTCAGGTGTCGATAAGATTATGTTCACCGGCAGCGTCGCAACCGGCCGTCGCGTCGCGCAGGCCGCCGCTAACTACTTAATTCCGGTAGTGCTGGAGCTCGGCGGCAAAGACCCGATGATCGTTTTGGAGGATGCAAACATCGAGAACGCCGCGCGAGGCGCCATCTGGGGTGCGTTCGCGAACTGCGGCCAGTCGTGCGCCGCGGTTGAGCGCTGCTACGTGCATGAAAGCATCGCGCAGAAATTCACTGATGCAGTCGTAGCCGAAACCACGCGATTACAACAGAGCGGTGACAAGCAGGGCGACCTCGGGCCGATGAGCAGCGAACAGCAACTGCGCATAGTCGAGCGGCAGGTTTACGAAGCGACCTCTCATGGAGCCGTCGCGCTTACCGGCGGCGAACGCACTCCCAATGTTCCAGGGCCATTCTTTCCACCGACCGTGTTGACCAACGTCAATCACGAAATGGCCGTGATGCGCGAAGAAACCTTTGGTCCGGTACTGCCGATCATGACGTTCAAAACTGACGACGAAGCTGTGCGGCTGGCCAATGACAGCGTCTACGGATTAACCGCAAGCGTTTGGACAAATGATCTTGCGCGCGGCAGACGCTTGGCAGAGCAAATCGAGGCCGGCACCGTCATGGTCAACGAGGCCCTGTACGTGCACGCCGTGGGGCAAACGCCCTGGGGTGGCGTGAAGCAGAGCGGGTACGGACGCACGCATGGTCGCGCCGGCTTGCTCGAACTCGTCAACGCGCAACACATTCACGTGAATCATTTCCCCTCGATCCCGGATGTCTGGTGGTTTAACTACACCCCCAGCGCCGGCAAACTGTTCCGTGGACTTGCACGCAGATTTGCGTCAGGCTCAATCCTTCAGACTCTGCTCGTGACGCCGCAGATAATTCGCCGCTGGCGGGAAAAACGATAGGTCGGGCAACTGCGCTCTCACAACTTAAATCTCCACAGCGTGCCGATGATGTGAAGATCTCCCGGCCGGCTGCGCCCGTCATTCTGCCGCATGTAATAAAGCTCAAGCGTGAAGTGCTTGTTAAAGGCGTGATTTGCGCCAACGGCCGCCCGGTTGCGCACCCAGTCGCTCAAACTCCAGTCATAAAAAACTTCGTCTGAGACAAACCAATTGAACTTGTGCTTGCTGATTTGAAACGGATGTTCGAGTCTCACGCGATTGCGATAGCGCCACGCGTCAACTTGTGGCTCGCGCCAGCGATGTTCGAACCAGTTGCGGTCACTTAAAGTGTATTTGCCGAAGGGCTTTTGCAAGATCGCGCCGAAGGTCAGACGAAACTCATGCTCCTTCCGTGCATGCGGTGAACGAGCATCACGGGCGATGACAAATTCCTGAAGGGTGATGTAAGGATGCAGCTTGTAATTGAAGCCAAACCCCGCGCGTTCATCGACCGGTGTTGTCACGTTGTCGCCGAAGCGCAGCGTGCCCAGCATCACGAATTCAACTTTCTTGGTCATTGGAACAGTGAATTGCACGTCGTTCCAACTTTGCGTGTCGCTTTCCGGAACGCGTGATTGGGCCGGTGCGTGCACGACACACACGACCATCAAGACCGTTGACCAAAACAAAAATCTCATGAGTGTTTACCTTTGTCTCGCGAGCGTGTAATTGGGCAGGAGGCTAAATGAAGTAAGGCCAACAGCAACGCGGTCGCCCGGTTTATAACGCGTCGTGCTCGCTTCGGGTTTCGGACGAGTGGCCATAATCGGCACGCCGACCATCTTCTCGGGGGTGTTGATAGTAACCTGATAACGCGGGGCTGTGAGTTCGCCAGTTTGCGGTCGGTGTGCTAAGTCCAGACGCACGTTCAAACGCTCATAAGATCCCACAAAACTGACTTCCTCGATCACTCCATTCGCCAGACGACGACAAGACTCAGGAAGGTTTGCGTCAGGACTGAGACAAACATCTTCCGGCCGAAAGACCAGCTTGACGGACTGCCCGTCGCGAAATCGTCGGGTCTCTTTTTCCGCCGGGAGTCGCGCTGTGCCAATCTCCACGTTCCCGCGCGTCACGACGCCAAGCAACAAATTCGCTGCGCCCAGAAATGTCGCCACATATTCGGTTGCCGGATGGTTGTAAACCTCGTCCGGCGTGCCCACTTGTTCCAAATGCCCTTCGTTCAGGACGGCAATGCGATCGCCAAGCTCAAGCGCCTCTTCCTGATCGTGGGTGATGAAGACGGATGGGACCTTCACCTGTTTCAGAAGCGCGCGGATTTCGCGACGCAGGTGCACGCGTGTCTGGGCGTCGAGCGCGCCAAACGGTTCGTCGAACAGGAGCACCTGCGGTTTATAAGCCAATGTGCGCGCAATGGCCACACGCTGTTGCTGGCCGCCGGAAAGTTGCCATGGATATTTCTTGCGATGCTTTTCAAGCTGCACCAACTCGATCAGTCGATCGACCGTTTCGCGCCGTTCCTTGCGCCGGCGATGACGAATCTTCAACCCGTAGGCGATATTCTTTTCAACCGTCATGCGCGGGAACAATGCGTACGATTGAAAAATCACGCCGACCCCGCGTTCGCGTGCGGGCAACTCCGTCACGTCCTTCCCGTGCAGAATTACCCGGCCGGTGTCGGGCTGCTCGAGTCCAGCGATGATCCGCAGAATAGTCGTTTTGCCGCTGCCCGACGCGCCCAGCAGAACGAGCGATTCACCTTCCGCCACGTCGAAGCTGACGTCATCAAGCACTGGGATTTTCTTGAAGCGCTTGCTGATGCCACGCACGCTGGCCGCTACGCCGGTTTTTTCCGCGCGTTCAGGCGCCCACGAAATGTGTGGATCGTCGGGAATCAATTTCATCTGCGGCTTCATGCTTCCTGCGCCTCGAACTCCAGCCAGTCGCGCGCAAAAAACAGCACGCTAAAAATCACAAACGACAAAAGCGCGAGCACAATCGCGATCGCATTAGCCGCTTCAATCTGTCCTTCGTTGAACTTGGCGAAAATGTACAGCGGCGCCGTCTGAGTACGCAAAGCGAGGTTGCCCGAAACCAAAATCGTCGAACCAAACTCGCCGACGGCACGCGCGAATGTCAGCAGCGCACCAGACACAATCGCGCCACGCAAGCTCGGCAGCGTTACATGCCAGAAGGTCTGCCAACGGGTCGCTCCGATTGTCGCTGAAGCTTCTTCGAGCGAGCGGCTCATCGTGTCAAAGACGGGCTTGATTACGCCGAACGCCAGCGGAAATGTGACGAAGATGTTCGCGAGGATGATTGCGTAGGGCGTGAACATGACCTCCTGAGGTGGACCTTGTGGAAAAAGCCAGCGGCTCAGTGTGCCAAGCGGGCCCAAAGGAATTTTGTCGCCCATGTTAAAAATAAAATTCGAGATTGCGGGAAAGAACCGCCCCAGCGTTCCGTACGGTCCCCACAGGAGCAACAACGAAAAGCCGGCGACCGCTGTTGGGATCGCCGTCGGCAGAGAAATCGTCACAATCACTGCGTTGCGTCCCCAGAAGTCGTAACGCGACAGCACATAGGCGGCGAACAATCCGAACAACACATTGAAGACGGTCGCCCAAAAACTTGTCACCACCGAAAGCTTCAGGGCGAATATCGCTTCGGGCGCCGTCAACGATGACCAGAACGTGCCGAGTCCCTTGCTTGTTCCGTAAATGAAGATTGAGAGCAACGGCAGCAGGATGAGCGGCAGCATCATACCGAGCATCACGCCGATACTCACCGGCCGCGCGACGTCGTAACCGCGAACATGTCTGACTGCTGTCAGTTTCATTAGCTCGTTTTCTCTAGCCCAGGCGTTTTCCCTAGCCCCAGGCGTTCACGCCTGGGTACCATGCCGCGGCGAATTCGTTGGAGCCCGTTTCACGGGCTTTCCGATCTATCTGAATTAACGCCCCTGAAGGGGTAAAAAACTTTCTTCACCGCCCTAACACAGCCGTGAACGGCTCGGCTACAGAAATTCACCTTATCCCAAGGTCCGTGTCTCCGCGTTCCCGTGTCTCCGCGTCTCCGTGTCCGTAACTCTGTGGCTATTTAGGTTTCTGCACCTGATTCCGAAAGATGCCTTCAATTACGTCCGGATACGCTTTGTCCCAACCACCAAAATAGTCAACTGTGAACGGGTACTTAATGGTTGCGAGTTCCTTGTTTTCCTGATTCAGCGCGTCATTCGTGCTAGATCTGAAATTGAATTTCACGAAAGCCTTTTGTGCTTCTTCGCCGAACAAATAGTTGACGAAGGCGTCGATGACCGGGCGATCCGCCGCAGAAACATTGCGATCGATCACCACTATCGGATGTTCGCTGAAAATCGTCGCTGCTGGTACCACGATCTCAGCATCAGCGTTCGCGTTTGCCTGCTTCATCAACAACGCATCGAGTTCGTATGTGATGAGCGCATCGCCATTGCCAAGCTCGAACGTCGTTCGCGCTTCACGCGCCGAAGCCGGTGTCGAGAAAACGTTCTTCCAAATCGCCTGCAAAGTTTGCAGCGCGCGCGCGCGATCGGGTTCGCCTGATGCTGCTTCAGACTTCTTGAGCTCTGATCCGTAGATGGCCAAAATGGACCATTGCGCCCCGCCGGAGCTGATCGGATCTGGATGAATTAACTTCACGCCCGGCTTTGCCAGGTCGGCGAAATCATGGATGCCTTTCGGGTTTCCGCGCCGCACAATGATGACAAATGGCGTTTTGTTGACGATTCCCTTCTGCGGCAGGGTGTGCCAGTCGCTAGTGACTAAACTCTTCTCTTTTAATCGTTGAGGATCCCGATCGATCGAGAAGATACCGATCTGGGCTTTCACCCCTTGTAGAATCTGATTCGTAATTGTCTCGGAACCGGCGAATGACGAAGTGAAGTGCACGTCGGTGCCGTGCTCAGCCTTCCATTTTGCGGAGAAGGCTGGGTAGATGGCTTTTTCCAGCGGCTCCTTCATCACTGAAAATCCATATAGCGTGATATTGATCGCTCCGCCGGATTCCGTCGGACTCTTCGGCAGACAAGCACTGAACGCCAAGAGCGCCAGTAAAAACATCGCCAGAATGGCGGTGAAACAACGAGTGCGTGACATTGACACCTTCCCGTCGTGCAAACAACGCAGGCACTTGCTGCGTCAAACACGTCGTGCGCGCGCAACAAGCACTCGGAATTAATAAACGGGCGTTACTTGATTTTGCTTGGGGTGAACTTTAGGATGACTGACTCGATTTGTGCAAGAAATTTTCGGGCGTTAGAAAACTGTGACAGATTTGTTTGGAAAATGGATGCGGGCGCGCGAAATCGCGCACACCAAACGCGACGACAACCGCGTTGTGCGGCCATTTGCGTGGGGATTGGAGCACGTTGTCGATCACGTAAACGGTGATGAGCCGAGAGTTGTGCTGTCCCGGCATTCAGCTCAGACCATGGCCGCCAGCGAAAAGTTTTACGGACTGCCGGAGATTTCAGATTTCGTGCTGAACGATCAGGTTCTCACCTGGACCAGCGCTGTCCACACGCATTCGCCGGAGAACAATGTCGCGCGAGCGCGTCTCTTTCCGCCGCAGCGTGAACGAAAGAACAAGCCACGCGCCGCCGTGCTGGTATTGCCCCAATGGAACGCACAGCCTGCCAGTCACGTCGAAGCCTGTCGTATTTTCAACGCTCTCGGGATGACGGCGCTGCGGCTTACGCTGCCCTACCACGAAGAGCGCCAGCCACCGGAGCTTGAGCGCGCCGAACATCTTGTTAGTTCAAATATTGGACGCACCATTCAATCGATGCGGCAAGCGGTACTCGACGCGCGCGCCGGCGTGCGCTGGTTGAAACAGCAGGGCTTCGAGCGCGTCGGAGTGTTAGGGACCAGCATTGGTTCGTGCACGGCTTTTCTGACCTTCGCACACGAACCTGACATCAACGT
>JBKPPE010000283.1:0-3738 GCA_046733375.1 Acidobacteriota bacterium
CATGCTGACTATCATGCGGAGGATGCGAGACCTCGCTGATATAAAGCGGCGAAAGCAAGACGAACACAAACGTCTGGATGAACGCGACGAATAGGCTCAACGGCATCAGCAACACCGGCACACCCCAGTACGTGATGCCGGGCACCAGGTGCGCAATCGTGTCGAGCACCTTTTCGTCCGCAAACATGTTCGCGAAAAGACGGATGCCCAACGTGAACGGCCGAATCAGGTTGCTGATCAGCTCAATGGAAAAGATCAGCGGCGCCATCAGCGGGATGGGACCCGCGAGATGCTTCAGGTGACCAAAGATTCCGTTCTCTTTAATGCCGATGTAGTTGTAATAAACAAACGATGACAGCCCAAGCGCGAAGGTGACGCTCGTCGCCGCGGTCGGCGTCATGAACAGCGGAAAGAATCCCATCAGGTTCGAGACAAGAATCAAAACCGCAAACGTCATCACCACCGGGAAGTACTGCAAACCATGTGGGCCCACGATGTCTTCCAACATGCTGCGAACCGCCAGGACGCCGACTTCCAAAGTCTGTTGTCCGCCGCCGGGTTCGTCTTCGGAAAGCTTGCCCTTCATAATCCAAATGAGCGCGACCGTGATGATGCACGCCAGGATAAACATGACCGTGTACCACGGGATCGCGTTCTCTGGCGTGTATGCGCCGAACACCGCTTCCGGCGTCGTGCCGAATTTCGCGAGCAGCCATTTCCACTTTGGATACGTGTACTTCATCTCGAAGTTGTAGGCCCACTCGCCGAAATAGTGGTTCACCATCTGCGCGAGTACCGGCACATGTTCGGCGTGTTCAGCCGCCGGCTCAGCGCCATGGGCGGCTTCGGCCGTGTGGGCTGCTTCTTCGCCATGTTGCAGCAAAAAGAACATCAAAAGGATTCCTCTCGACGAATGATTGCGAAATAGAATTGCCGGAAGGCTTCAACAAACAGCGCGACAACAAATGAGCATAGCCCCGCGATCGTTGCCGGCAGCGAAATAATGTTCAGGGCGTAACCGGCGAAGACCATACCGCCGACCACGAGATAACGAAGCGCATGCTTCCAGAGACTCATCCGGGGCTTTGCGCCGGGCGTCTGCACATTCAGGAGCGCCGCCACTGAACCATGCAACCAACGATAATTCAACAGTGAAAGGCCGCCGCCTAGTAAAACTCCCAGCGTCACACGCCACGGCGCCACGACTGCGCAAACAATGACGGCCACGGCCACTGCCACCGCCATCGATCGAAAGATGCGGGCTTCGACGTCGTCCGGGCGCATGAGTTCTCCGCCCGCTACATTGTTAGCTGTTTCGCTCACAAATTAAGCGAAGGATTTTACATGGGAGTTGCGCGAGTTGCCAACTTGCTAAAGTGCGTGGAGAGCCGCCGCGGGCCTCTGCGGATTTCCTCGGCGTGCCTCCGCGGTTACGATTCCTTACCGCAGAGAAGCGCAGAGGCTTTCGCAGAGTACGCAGAGAAAATCGAAATCCGGGGCTAACGAGTGACTATCGCAACTGCCGCGGCGGTGGTGGATTCTTGGAATCGTCTGACGACGATGTCTTGCCGGTTTCGGTGAACATCTCTTTGATCGTCCCGACAGCCGAAAGCATTGTCGAGGTCTCAACCGGCATGAAGATCACTTTCGCGTTGTTCCCCTTGGTCATGTCGCGCAAGCTTTCGATGTAACGCGTCGTGATCAGGTACTGCGCGGGGTTGCCGTGTTCGTGCATGGCGTCGGCAACCTGCGCGATGGCTTGAGCTTCCGCTTCGGCCTGACGCAGACGTGCCTGCGCCAAGCCTTCCGCTTGCAAGATTGCCGATTGCTTTTCGCCTTCCGAACGCGTGACGGCCGCTTGCTTCTCGCCTTCCGCGCGTGTGACCGCGGCCTGGCGTTCGCCTTCAGCTTGCAACACCAGCGCGCGGCGGTTGCGTTCGGCAGTCATCTGTTTCTCCATCGTGACGCGGACATCTTCCGGTGGATTGATGTTTTTCACGTCCACGCGCGTGACTTTCACGCCCCATTTGTCGGTGGCTTCGTCGAGAATGATGCGCAGCTTCGAATTAATTTGATCGCGCTGCGAGAGCGTGTGGTCGAGGTCCATGTCGCCCATCACTGCACGCATGCCCGTGATAGTCAACTGCACAATGCCGCCGACCAGATCGTTCATTTCATAGACGGCTTTGATCGGATCGATGATTTGCCAGTACACGACTGAATCAACGTGAATCGTCACGTTGTCGCGCGTGATCACCGGCTGCGGCGGCAGGTCGATGTACTGCTCGCGTAAATCAATCGAGGTCAGACCAGGGCGCGTATTCGTCCAGTAAACCGCGCGCGGCCGATCCAGAAATGGCACGATGATGTTCAAGCCGCTTGCAGCGACGCGGCTGAAGCGGCCCAGCCGCTCAATCAACATCACGGTAGCTTGCGGAACTATCTTAATCGTTTTGACAGCAACGATCAGCAGGAAGATCCCCAGGATGAAGAGGAAGAACAGCAGCAAAAAACCGCCCAGGACGCCTTCAGCCTGAAGCAGAAACAAGGTGGCAAATGACATGAGACCTCCGGGGTTAGACTCGCGTCAAAATTCTCTAATCGAACTTCGTGGATCAAATTAGCGGGCGACGGCCGCCGCCCGCTAATGCAGGTCGTACAAACCTAAGGTTGTGGTGTCGGCGACGGTTGCGGCTGTGCACTTGGATCTCTCCGCAACGTTGGCGGCGCCGGCTTGTTTGGATCAGCTTTTGGCGTACCGTCCGGATTTGTTGGGGTCGGCCCTTCATCCGGCGTCGGGTTACGGCGCTTCAAAGTTGGACGTCCGGGCGTGCCGTCATCGGCCCCCGCAATCGCGCCGGCAGCAGTCGCGCGCGCATTCGACAGACGCAGCAGTCGGCCTTTCACGCGCTGGAATTCTGAAGTGCTGATGACGTATTCATCGCGTTCCGGAAAGCGCGCCGCAAGCGCAATCGCCGATGCGCGGCGATCAGGCGGTGCCGGGTGGGTCGCGAACAGCTTTGCGATCGTTCCTGGCTTCTTCTTGTTCTTAGCTTCCAGCTTTTCGAACATCGTCGCCATCGCATTGGGATCGTATCCCGCCGCCCACATGTACTGAACACCGAGCTTGTCGGCCTCTTCCTCGGCGCCGCGAGTGAATTTCAAAAAGCTCAGGCCTTCAATCAGTCCGCCCGCATTGTAGAGCACATTCCCGATGATGCCACCGCCGAGTAGCACTCCCGCCAGCAAACCGTAATCGATCATCTGCATCTTGCGCTGGTTTTCCATCGCATGACGCGCGGCCACGTGCGCAATTTCGTGTGCCATCACGCCAGCAAGCTCGGCTTCGTTGTCGGCCGCAAGAATCAGTCCCTTGTTCACGAAGAAGAATCCGCCCGGCAGAGCGAAGGCGTTCACTTCATCCGAATCGATAACTTTGATTGTGAATGGAATCTTTGCGTCCGAATGAAGGACGATATTCTGGCCGACGCGATTCACGTATTCGGTAATAATCGGATCGTCGACGAATTTCGCTTCTCTCTCGACCTCAGCGGCCAACTGACGTCCCAGTTTCACTTCGCTTTCGGTGCCACTGGCCATTCGTCCCCAGATACCCTTATTGATATTCCGTTTCCCGATCATGTTCGGGTCTTCATTGGTGGACAGCGGTTTACCGCTGGACGACTGGGCCGTTTGCTGATCGTTCTTTTCGGTTTTGTCTTGATCTTTTTGCTGAGT
>JBKPPE010000284.1:0-4871 GCA_046733375.1 Acidobacteriota bacterium
TGCGAGCGCTCGTGAATGGCGTCAATCGGCTTGTGGCACGTGTGCGCGAAGCCCAGAACAAAACACCCGCAGCCGCCAACGGCGACGGTGACACGTCCGCGCGTTTGAAGGCGATTGCAGCGAAACTCTTAACTGAGCCGGTGCGTTACGGGAAGCCGGGCTTGCAAGCGCATATCACATACCTCGCCGGCATGAGCGCTAACGTCGACCAGAAAATTGGCCACGACGCGATTGAACGCTATGCGGTGTTGAAGAAAGAGTTCGATACTATAAGCGCGGAAGTAGATCAGTTGCTCGGCACGGCGCGTTAGGTCAAACAACGAACGTCGGTTTCACTATTTTTTTATTCCCGCGGCCCAATTCAAAATAACGACGATGGGCGTACGGCTCGGCTCTTCAACTGTTGTGTTGACGAGAAAACGCTGGCCGTCAGCCGATGCGTCGTAACGATTTGGAGAGCTGACGCTGGATACCTGGGTTTGAAACAGCGGCGCCGGAGTTCCCATTTCGAAGCCGGCTCCAGTTTTGATATCGACTGCCATCAGCTTGCGATCGGGAGCGATGAAATAGAGTTCATTCCCGTCACGACGCCAGCGTGGTTGCGCGCCACCTGCGGTTGATACTTGCCATTTCCCACCTGCAGGCGGAAAACTTTGGACGTAAATCTCCGGCCGGCCCGACTCGTTGGACGCATACGCGATCCACCGACCATCGGGCGAGAAGCGTGCATGAAATTCCGCGAACGCGCCTCCCAACAACGGACGCGGACTTCCACTGCCATCGAGGGGCAGCAGCCAAATGTCCGCTTGCGTCTTTTCGCCAAACTCTTCGAACAAAAGACTCTTGCCGTCCGGCGACACATCTGTACCATCGTCAATTCCGTATGTGACTTCATAAAGTTTTTCTTCCTTGCCGGTGCCGTTTGAATTCTTCTTGAAGAAAGTAGTTTTGCCCTCACTGGCGGATGTATAGAAGAGAAAGTTGCCGTCCGTCGACCATGACGGATTGTCGTTAGAACCCGCGCCAAAAGTGAACCTCAGCGGCACGCCGCGGACCAGATCCATGATCCAAATATCACTGTTTCCGCCGTCAAGCCTTTGTACGGCCGCGCGTTTGCCGTCTCCCGAGAGCACGACGTCGTTGTACGATCCCGGTGGACCTGCGTTGCTCAAGACTTTTCCACTGCGATCCACCCAAGACAATTGGCGGCCCGCATCGGTTCCTTTCCAAAAAACCAGAGTGCCATTGTCTGCAATAGAGAAATTTGAAAAGCCGGCGTTGGCTGAGTAAGCGACATGCTCCATCACGGTAAAAGGTTCGCCGCTGAGTTCCAGCTTGGTCGCGTCGAACGCCTGCGCCATTAAGGTGAACTCGCGAGCGAAGAGCAAGTATCCGGGCGCGACGTACGCTACATTTGAATCGGTGCGCATAAGCAACTTGCGATCACCCGCCAGTGATCCAACATAAATACCTGTGCCAGCGCGCGCGCCCGTGAAACTGTAATAGAAAAAATGTTTTCCATCCGGCAGAAAGGAAGGAAAATCCTGGTCGATCTCGCTGTGAGCCGTGTCCAACGACAGCAGAAGTGATGGCTGCCCCCCTGACGCCGAAACCCGGCTAATTCCCTGGCCGCCCTGAGACACTAAAATCACGCCGTCACGGTTCCAGGAGCCTCCCAATGGCTCGGTCGCCAGCGGGCAGATCGTTTGGGGCGTGCCCCCACCGACATCAACTTTCTTTAATTTGCCGTCGCCGAAGAACCCGATGTATCTGCTGTCCGGTGACCAGAACGGAAATGTCCCGTCATCTGTGCCAGGCAAGAGCTGTGTAGTGACGGACTCGAGGTTTCGCAGATACAGAGCAATTTTTCCGTCTGCAGTGCCCTGAAAAACAATGAGCCGGCCATCAGGAGAAATCGTCGGGGTTTTGATCTCGGCGACCTTGTCAGGCATTTCAATCGTAAAACTGATCGGCCGTTTGTCGACTGAGCGCGGCAGGAAATACAGCACGGCGAAGACAGCAGTGGTGAGTAACAAGACACCCGCGACAATCCAGGGAACGAGCTCGCGCCGTTTTCGCCGAGGGAGGGCGCGCGTTAGCGGTATTACGGTGGTTGAATCCGAAGTTGTCGCAGGGCCAGAGAGAGCTTCAACTGCAAATGCCAGATCACGGGCCGAATTGAATCGCTCTTCCGGATTCTTTTCGAGGCAATGATTGACCACACGTTCCAGCGCCGGATTGATGTTGCGATTCGTTGACGACAGATCGCGTGGATCCTCGCGCAGGATAGAACTGATCGTGTCGGCCGTTGACTCGCCGCGAAACGCGCGCTTGCCGGACAGCATTTCGTAGAGAATCGCCCCGAACGAAAAGATGTCCGAACGATGATCCGCTGACTGACCACGCAACTGCTCAGGCGACATGTAGCCAATCGTCCCCATCACCATGCCGGGGTCGGTGTTGACGCGGCGCGTGGGAACCTCAGTCTGCGTCTGACTTCCATCTGTTCCGGCTAGCTTCGCGAGACCAAAATCAAGAATCTTTACGCGCCCATCCTTGGTGACGAAAATGTTTTCAGGCTTCAGATCCCGATGAACGATGCCTTTTTCGTGCGCGGCTGCCAGACCTTGCGCAATTTGCAACGCGTAGTCGATCGCTTTGCGTTGCGATAACGCCACTCCGCCCATGCGATCACGCAGCGTTTCTCCATCCAACAGTTCCGAAACGATGTAGGGCGCGCCCTCGTGTGTCTCGATGTGATGAATGACCAGGATGTTCGGGTGATTTAGCGAGCCCGCGGTCTGTGCTTCTTGTTCGAATCGTGCGAGTCGATCTTTGTCGCTGGTTAATGCAGCAGGAAGGACTTTGATTGCGACGTCGCGATGCATCGCTTCGTCGTAGGCGCGATAAACCTCGCCCATGCCGCCCTCGCCAATCTTCGAGCGGATTTCGTAGCGGCCCAGTTTTGTGCCTGCCTGAAGACTCATCGTTTCAAGTCAGCCGTCCAGTTCAGAATGACGTTGATTTGCTGACGCTCCCCAGCCTCGGGCGACGTCGTGACGAGGAAACGTTTGCCGTCGCGCGTCGCCGCATAATATCCGTTGCCAGGGAAACCTTGATCTATTCCCGCGCCTACCACGCGAATATTGAATAAGGGTCGTGGGACACCAACTTTGAAGGTCGAACCCTCGCCATTTACTTCCACCGCCATCAATTTCCGATCAGGCGTGTAGTAGTAGAGTTCGCGCCCATCGCCTCGCCACTGCGGCTGCGAGCCGCCTCCGGTTGAAATCGGCACTTTGCCGCTGGTGGCGGGAAAACTCTGAACATAGACCTCAAACTGGCCCGTCTCATTCGAGATATAAGCGACCCACCGACCGTTCGGTGAAAAGCGACCTTGTCCTTCAATGAAGCTGGTTTGCAGAAATGGCTGGGGGTTTCGCTCGCCCGAAAGTGGAAGCAAAAGCAGATCAACATTCGTCGGCGCGTTAATTTGCGCATACAGGATGAAGTGCCCATCGGGAGACCATTGGGGATTGTATTTCAGCTCTGCGGACGTAATGAGCGCTTCCTCGACGCCTGCGCCGCTGGAAGACTTTTGATAAATACTCGTCTGCCCATTACGCGTTGAGACGAAGGCGATGCGGCTCCCGTCGGGTGCCCACGCGGGAAAATTGTCGCTGCCCAGATCGGTAGTGAACCGTATCGGAACGCCGCGCTCCAGATCGATCAACCAAATATCGGAGTTGTTCGATTGCGGATCGGCGCGGCGCACCGCCACTTGCTTATCGTCCACCGAAAACGAAGGCGAACTGTAAGAACCCGGCGGGGTGACCTCTCCGAGTTGTTTGCCCGCACGGTCAAACCAGATGAGTTGATTTTGCACCAGGCCGCCGGTCCGGAGAGCGAGCACACCATTTTCGGACACGGAGAACATTGCGCGTCCATTCTGAGGATTGCGCGGGACTTGCTCGGCAATCGGGAAGGCATCACCTTTCATTTCCAATCTCGAGATATCGAACCCCTGGGCAACCAATGTGTTCTCACGTACGAAGAGCAGGTAATCCGGCGCGTACTCCGCGCTCGAATGAGCTTGCAGGAGCCGCTTCGTCTCTTTGGAGTCTATTGACCCGACATAGATGGCGCTATTCTCCGGCTGTGCGTTCCGCGCCAGGTAAACGAAGTGGCGACCATCAGGCAGGAAAACCGGCCATGTGTGTTCGAGTTCGTTGTGCGATGTGTCCACCTGCGTGACGCGCTCGGGTGTGCCGCCTGTCGCTCGGACGCGGTAAATTCCATCGGTCACACCTCGCGAGAAGACGATCCAGCCACTCGTGCTCCATGTTCCGCTCACGTTGGACGGTGCGTCGCAGAGTGTCTGTGGCGCGCCAGCCGGGAGATCAAGTCGTTTTAGTTTTCCTCCTGAGAAAAAAGCGATCGAGCGACCATCCGGCGACCAAAAAGTTTGGATGCCGCACTCAGTTCCGGCCAGGGGCTGCGCGTCGGGCGAAGCTAGCGGGCGCATCCAAAGAAACTCTTTCCCGTCCTCCGTAGTGAGCCGGAAGATGAGGCGACGTCCGTCCGGTGAAATAACCGGAGGGCCGATTGTTACAGCCTTCTCCGGCAGCGGGATGGTGAAGCGTGTGGCTTCGGTCGCCTCGGCGGTCGGCGCGCGTCGGAAGTAGACAAAGATAAAAGCGAGCGCCGCGAGCAGAACTATAGAGGCCGCAACGATCCATCCGGCGACCGGATGACGTCTGATCCATCGTTGCTTGGTTGCCGATACCATTACCGTCTGCGTTTCAGTTGCGCCGGATGATGATCCCGACAGCGCTTCGAGCGCGAATGCCAGATCGCTTGCCGAGTGGAAT
>JBKPPE010000285.1:0-2866 GCA_046733375.1 Acidobacteriota bacterium
GGATGAGATGCTTCAGCGGAAACATCTGCAATGCGCGCTTGCTCTTTGAGGAAACTTGCAACTCGCCAAGCGTCATTTGTGCCGAGCGGCGCAGGTGTTGCAGCATCCCCGCCACGTCCAGACTGCCCCAGCGCCTCGCCGATGAAACCGACAGCGAGTTCAGCCTACGGATGATTTCGGCGCGGTCATTTTCGTTCAGAATAGAGCGCATCGTTATTCTCTTTCATTTTTGCGGCGAGCGAAGAACAGTACCTACCTTCGGTGTCCCGAGTTCGAATCCGGCCACGACAGCCTGCAACGTTCAGCCGCGGCATGTGCCCATTCGCGCTGCGATCACGTCCCAGCAGGTGGCTCGGCAGTAGTGCTCTAACAAAAAACTGGCTATTCGTGCAAGGCGACTGTATCATCCGCCCGGCTCTCCCGGGCAGTTTCCAATGTCTTCCCCCTACCTGTCTGCACCCAGTATTCGTAGGCGTCGTTCGCGCGATTTTGGCGTGGCTATCTGCACCGCGCTGACGTTGCTGTGCTGGACGGCAATGCCTCAGCGGGCTGGAACAACGTCAATTGCGCCTTTTGCCACCGCGCCGCAGATTCTTCTCGATCTCTCCGGCCCCGAGACCAATCAGGCTGCAGCTCTCGAATCGGTTTGCTTTTTGCGCGACCCCTTTCATGTGCCGTCGCAATATCCATGGTGGGCGCAGGCATCAGATCAAAACACGCGCGTAACGATCTTCGTATCGAACGTCGCTGCCGGCACGCCCACGACGTTAATCTGATCGACGCGCTCGGACAAGGCTTTTCCGTCGTGGCGGAAAGGATTGTCGAGATACCAGGATCTGACTTCGTTCAAGTAACTTTCAGGTTACCGGATAACCTTGCGCCTGGCCCATGCAGCGTAAGTGCGACTACGAGTGGTGGTGTCAGCAACGCCGCGAGCTTTCGCGTCGCGCTCGAGACGAATCATTGGCGTCAGGATTTGCAATCTCTCGCTGCTCAATTGCCCGCGCTCCATGTCAATCCCTTTACGAGAATTTCGCGCGAACAATTCAACGAGATGGTGGCCGATCTCGATGGCGATATTCCGTCTCTGCAGGATCACGAGATCGTGACCCGCATGATGCAACTGGTCGCCGCGATCGGCGATGCACATACGACTCTTAGTCTCAATGGTTCGCTGCTCAGGTTCCGTACGTATCCGGTCAAGACTTATTGGTTCACTGATGGATTGTATGTTACGAGTGTTTCGTCGGCCTATCCCGAGGCATTGGGGAAGCGCATAACAAACATTGGGTCTCTCGACAACAATCAGGCAAACCTGCAAGTTGCCACCGTCATTTCGCATGAGAACGACGCGTGGGTGAAGGCCCAGGCTGCTGCGCAGTTTGCTTCGCCGGAAGTATTGCACGCGTTACGCATAATGCCGGCGTTACAGAACGGCGCTTTCGTCGTGCAAGGTGCGAACGGCCAGTCCTTGACGGTAAACATCAACTCGATCTTTGCGAATGCTACGGTGACGTGGCTGACTCTTCCTGATCCATCACAGACGGCGACCCCGCTTTATCGACAACACCCTGAGTTGAACTACTGGTTCGATTACGTTGATGCTGCGCGCACGCTTTATTTTCAATACAACGTTTGCCAGAACCGCGTCGATCTCCCATTCAATCAGTTCCTGCAGCAGATGCAACAGTTCGTCGCCACCCACGACGTTAACAAGCTCGTGATTGACCTGCGGAACAATACGGGCGGCGACTCTTCGATTTTGCAGCCTCTGATCAATGCGCTCGCGACCGATGCTACTTTCAATCGTGCCGACCGTCTGTTCGTAATTATTGGAAGGTTAACGATTTCGTCGGGCTTACTGAATGCGATTAGTCTGCGCCAGCAAACGCTGGCGACATTTGTCGGCGAACCTACCGGCGGCAAGCCGAATCATTTCGGCGAAGTCGGTAGTTTTCGCTTACCCAACTCGCGTCTGCTGGTAACGTACGCCAAAAAATTCTTCAACACGGTGCCGGGAGATCCCGCATCTCTCTTGCCGGACACCACTGTGGAACTATCTTCAGCAGACTATTTCAGTGGTCGAGATCCGGTACTGGAAAACATCCTGAATCGCTAACGGAGCACTTCACGATGAAGTGAAGGGAGAGCGCGAATCGCTGGTATTCATCATTGATTGCCGAGGAGTGCGATCAAACCATCAGCCAGTACGCCGCGCCAACTCACGCCATCGTGACCGCCCACGAACTGCTGGTAGTGAACTTCGTAACCCTTTGCCAGCAAGATGTCGCGCAAGGTGCGCGTACCCTCCAGAATGTCGCCTCCGCCTCCGTTCCGGTCGATTTCAAACGTTCCCGCGGCGAGATAGAAACGCAACGGAAGCTTCGGAGTTGCCAGGAATTCTTTGACCAGAAAATTGCCTTCGGTCGTTGCGTCTCGGGAATAGTCTGGAGCGCCCGTGCCTCCCGAATTAGGACAGCGCGGACCGCAAACCCCGCCGTTGTGTTCGAATGACCACCAAAACGCGCCCGATTGACTAAGCACGTTGCCAAACGCTTCCGGGTGACGCAGCGCGACGTATGCTGATGCCAGACCACCCGCACTATAACCTGTGACAACCGTTTGCTTCGGATCTTTCGTAACGTTGTAATGCGCTCGCACCCAAGGCACCAGTTCCTTTGCCATGAAATCGGCGAACTCTGGATTCGCGACCAGATCTACCAGCCGCCGACGAGGAACATTGTCCACAAACACCGCAACCGTCGGCGGAATCTTGCGCGCTGCGATTAGATTATTGAGCGTCGTCAACGGGTACGGATCGTCCGGCAGATCTTCTCCGTCATTCTAAAGTTAAAGCGCGTTGGGG
>JBKPPE010000286.1:0-13783 GCA_046733375.1 Acidobacteriota bacterium
GATTCGAACAAGCCGTGCAGCTTGCTGGCGAGGCGCGCAATCCGAAGAAGGATGTATCACGAGCGATATTGGCTGCAATGGCAATTGGCGCACTGCTGTATTCGTTGTTGCAAGTGGCGATGATCGGCGGACTCGATCCGCATAACCTCGTCAACGGTTGGGCGCAGCCTTTGGGAACTGACCCTTCAGACTACGGCGCCTGGTATACCGTCGCGTTGGCAGTGGGGGCAGGATGGCTGGCTAAAGTGATCCTAATCGATGCCGTGATCTCACCAGCGGGCACCGGCATTGTCTATGTGGCGACGAGTGCCCGCCTCTCGTACGCACTCGGGGAAGAACGCGAACTGCCGTCCGTGTTGACTCGCACGAATCAAAAGAAAGTGCCGGTCGCCTCGATCCTGTTGTCAACAATCATTGGCTTAATTGCTTTCGGGCCGTTTAAGAGCTGGGCGGCGCTCGTAAACGTCATCACCGCCGCCACCGCCATCATGTACGCGTTCGCGCCAATCGCGTTGGCAGCGCTTCACAGGATCGATGCGGATCGACCGCGCTCTTACCGCGTACCGCTGCCAGCGATCCTGCTGCCGGCCGCGTTCTGTTCTGCCAACCTGATTATCTATTGGGGCGGATTTGATATTACCTGGAAGCTCGCGTGCGCGATTGCCGTCGGTCTCCTGTTATTTGGCTTCGGCGCGTGGCGTGCGGGGACAGGCGCCATACGCAGCCTGTGGAGCGCTTTATGGATTGCGGCGTGGCTCTGCGGTCAGGTCCTAATCGGATGGCTGGGCCGTTACGGCAACGGCGCTCGAAACCTGCTGCCTGAATGGCTGGACCTCGCGACGGTGATTGTATTCGCGCTAGTGATCTTCTACTGGGCCGTCGCCGTCGCCAACACAAAACCCGAAGCCACCGCCGCGATCGACAGGGATGCGGAGCAACTACAACTCGTGAACGCTGTCTAACTCGATTACGTTTCGACGCAAACCGAGCAACCGAACCATCGATCAGTGATGATGATGCTGTGTCGCCGAAACCACTTCTGGTGCAGCCGGCACGGTTTCCGGCTGAGCCGGCGCGGTTGTCACTGCACTGGCGCTTCCTGGAGGGGCAGCAACCACTACCAGAGTACGCATCCACGGGTGTATGCAGCACTGAAATTTGTGCACACCGACGGGGAGGTCCGCGCTTCCGGCCACAGGTCCGGTTTCGACACCACCAGCCGGAATGAAAACTATGGTCCCAAAATTAAGGCATTCAGGCGCCGGAACCGGGTTACCAGAGATGCCATTGAGCTCATCCACGAAGCCGCCGCCATACTCTGCCACCGGCGTAAGAGTGTGCGTCTCACCACCCCGATTCTCGATTAGGAGAGGCCGACCGACGTTGACCTGCATTGCGGTCGGTTGATTTCTCCAGGCGTGCGCATCCTGAGTTTTTGCCAGCTCGGCGATGAATTGATCAAAAGTCGTATGACCGTTACCAACACAAGCACCATCGCCCAGCACCGCGTTGAAGCTGGCTGGCTCGCAATCGTCAAGCAAGCGGACCTTCTTGTCCCCCTGAATGGCGTCAGCGATTACAGTCAGGCTCAACAAAGCGAATCCAGCAATTAGCGCCGCGACCATAATCCGAAAACTCGATTTTCGTTTCATGACATCAAAACCTCTTTGTCGGCCCTGCACGTTCACCCGCACGTGACACCGCAAGGGCTTATGGAGTGAGAAAGCTGCGGACGGTATATACCCCAAACGCAGGCCTGTCAACGAACTTCCCGGGACCGGAGACGCCGACTAGCCCAAAACCCCCCGGCAGACGCTACGAGCCCAAGAGCCCAACAGACCCAACAACCCAACATAATATGTATTATCAGACGCGACCAGTATAGGGCCGCGCGGGTCCTTCGGCGCGTGGCGGCTCCTGGTTCTCTTTCGTTTAATTATGCTCTGCGTGCTTCTCTTGGTGGTTTGCGTGGGTAGCGCGAGACAGGTCTGCTGTGGTGGGTTCTGCTCGGTACAGGTGGAGAGAAAGTCCCGCACCGCTCGTCGGTTCACGAGGTCCTCGAAGTTTCCGAGAGGCATCTCGCATGGGCGGCTTTGCACGCACGCGGCGCCATCAACAGCAATGCGTAAGGGGTTGCCGGCGGTACCGTGTCGCATTTGTGACAGGCTTTGCGCAACATACTCGACGCGGACGAAGTAAGTACCGTCGCTTCGCTGCCGAAGTTCGAATACAAGTGCCCCAGCGGGCAGCGCATCATTTGCCGGTATGTCTCGGGTGTCCGCCGGGAGAGCCGGGTCGTCAAACCGCCAATTAAGCCCCAGGAGCGCTCCGACGGTCGCGAGGTTTGTGTCATGGCCAATCAAACCAACAAAATCGCTTTGCGCACTTGCACGCGGGCAGCTCCCCTTCCTCGGCTGGCCGACCTTCCGTTTTATCTGATCAAGAATCTCGCGAATCAGGTTTGACCCTTCGATGCTGGCCAGATAGTGGTCAGTGTCCCCGTTCTCGCGGACAAACCGATCAGTCTTATCAAAGTAGAATTCGTGGAGCTTCAACATGTCTCGCATCTTCTCGTCTGCGGTCTCACGGGGCGGGTTCACCCGTCCCCACCCGACTTCTCTGGTCTCCATCGCGTTCGCGTATTCGAGCAGAAAACTCTCTGAGGCACTCGAAGCGTACGAGAACTGGCTCTTCCAGCTCAGGGGCGCCTTACAGGTACTCGAATAGACTATGCAGGTGTTCACAACATTATCGGTGTCCAGCTTCAGCGGCTTGGGGCATCGATCTTTGTCGTAACAGTCCAGGACGTCATAAAGCTGGCTGAACTCGAGACTGTACTTGGCATTCACCCACTTAGAACCGTCGCGGATGATCTCCTTAGCAAACCGCTGAAGCTTATCGGGATCCGGCTTACCACATTTGAGCTGAAATGGATGGAAGAGCGGATCCGGTTGGCAAGGCGAAAGTGACCGTACAGTTATTTTCTCGGGCGCAATTCCCGCGCTTGAGAACCCAGCGGCCAAAGCCTTTGCAGTCGCTCGAGTTCTTTGGTTTAGAGCGTCGGCCCAGAGGTAGACATTGAAGCCTCTTGGCCAAGCTTCCTTTTCGTAGTGATTGCCGTAGTACGCGCCAAGTTCTTGCGCTCGTCCATAGCCGCGAACCGTGAGATAGCCCCAGCCCCTTGGCACAGGCGGCGTGTAGTCACAATCGGACTGGGTCCGCATCACCGTCCAATCGTTTAGCGAGGGCCAGTTATCTCGCGAAGATTGGTCGGCGTCCTTCTGCCAAAAATCCGGCGTTGGTGAGCGGACGCCATGACGAAACAAAGCAATGACCAGCTTGAGTTCGCCCTCAGAGGGCGAGGATGAGCGTAGCTCGCCAAGTTTGTTCGTCGCGAGCGCTGGCCGGCTCGGGACGCTGATCAGCGTGGAGAGCGCCAATGCCGAAAGAGTCGCTATGAAACCGACGGCGCGCGTTGTTGTGTTCGCTAATCGCTTCATTATTCGTTAGTAGGACGGCGCCGCTGTCGACCAGAGGAGCGCGAGAAATCTCCGGTGGTCAGATTTCCTGCACGTAGCTTTAAGAGAAGAATTCGCGCGAGAGTCTATGCGCGCGGCCAGCGGGTGTCAAAGATTTGCGGGAGACTCCGGCGCAGTGCTCAAGTTGACTCGGACACGAGGCGTCTCATATCGTTCTTTCCCTGCCTTTGTGTATTGCCGTAAGAAAGTCCGAGTCTAAGAATGCCGATTAAGATTGAGAATCAGTACGAAGGAAAACTGCCGCGAAATGCTCTGGTCAACGTAGAGAGCGCCTTGGCGAGCGTGCCGCGGGAGCATTTGCGAGGCGTGGAGCGGCTGCGTTTGGTCAATAGCGTGATTGAACCGCGCGCTTTGATGGCGGCGAAGGGCCAGGAACTGCCCGGGCTTTATCATCCGCGCCAGGGGGTGAAAGGCGCCTGGTTCGAAATCGCCGTTTCGCCGCTTATCTCTGCCAACAAGCCTTTTCACAAACAGATCATTCCGCGGCTCTCATTCAAAGGAAATCTCGCGGCCGTCATCTTCTCGCTCGTGGCGCAGCACTATTACCTGACGCTGCGACACTCAGTGAAACGTGGTGCGCTTGAACCTTCCGTTCGCGCATACACGGAAAAGCAACTCAAAGCCTGGAACGAGAAGCAACACAAGTTTCGCGCGAGACTGTTTAAGCCACTCCAGCCGACGCTCGAGCGCTGGAGCAAATCACTGGCGAAGAAAGCTGCGGCGGAAAAGAAAAAGAAGGGATAGTCACGGCCCGGCGACTTCCCTTCCAAACGTTTAGAGGCGGGTTACTGCCTGCCTTTTTTGCATTCGAAATCCGGCGGGGGTAGCCCGCCTCTAAACTACATCCGTCGCGTCGGCTACTGCATGGCTTCGTCGATATTCTGGGCGGCGTCATTGAGCGCTTCGAACAGTTCTTCAGTCGAAACGTCAGCCTTCTTGAATTTCACCTCGACCCGAAATTCCCTGCCCGGCGCTTCGTACTTATAAACAAATGGTTCTGAGCTTCCGGTCGGATCGATGTACGCGCGTCGTGCTTTGCGCGCGCCATCACGAGTCAGTCCCTGCTCGGAAATCTGCTGGGCCATCACGCGCATCGAGTCGTCATCGGGCTGTCGCACGATTTGCAGCAGCAACGATTTCGAAGTGATCTCCGCATCGCGGCACATTTCGCGGACGTCTTCGGGCATCGAAGCGATCGATAAAGCCTCAGTCACGGTACTGCGACTCTTACCGACTTTGCGGGCGACGTCTTCGTGCGTATAACCAAAGCGTTCGCACAGTGCGCGCAGGCCGTCGGCTTCTTCCCAGGGCGTGAGATCCTTGCGCTGCATGTTTTCGATCAGCGCGATTTCAGCGACCGCGCTGTCGTCCACATCCATCTCGATACACGGAACTTCCGTGAGGCCGGCCGTCTGCGCAGCGCGCCAACGGCGTTCGCCCGCGATAATCATCCAACGGCCAAAAGTCGGCTTGACGAGCAGCGGTTCCAACACGCCTTTCTCTTTGATCGACGCCGTCAGTTCAGTCAAATCGCCGATTTCGCTGCGCGGCTGATCGGGATTTGGATCAAGTTTGTCGATCGGAATTACCCGGCCGACATGACTGACGCGCTCCGACGTCAACTCTTCAACGTAATGCGCGTCGTGGCGCATACTCAGCCCCGCGGGTAAGCCTCTTCTAGACACGGCTCAGTACCTCTTTGCAAAGTTTTTCATACTCAACGGCGCCAGATGATTGCGGCGCGAAGGTGAAGATGGATTCTTTATAAGCGGGCGATTCTTCCAGACGAACGCTCTTCGTAATTACCGTATTGAAAAGTTTTGGTCCGAAGACGCGACGAATTTGTTCGTACACTTCTTTGCCCAGCGTGGTTCGCTTGTCGTGAAGCGTGACGAGCACGCCCAGCATCTCGAGGTTCGGATTTGGACGCGCTTTCACTTTCTCGATCGTTTCCAGCAGGTCGTCAGTTCCCTCGAGCGCAAAATATGACGATTGAATCGGAATCAGCACGTGCGTCGAGGCCACCAGAGCATTCACGGTAATCAGGCCGAGCGTCGGCGGCGTGTCGATCACGACAACCTTGTAATTCTTCTTCAGCGGCTCCAGTCGATCTTTTAAACGAAACGGCGCATCGAAATCACCGACAAGCTTGGACTCGAGTTTTGCCAGGCTGATGCGCGCCGGAATGAGATCGAGATCTTCGACCGGCGTTTTGTAAACCGGAAATTCGGCGCTTCCCTGCCCGTCCATCATCAAATCGTACGCCGACCGATCCACTGACAACGGATCGAGAAACGAGATGGAACTATTGCCCTGAGGATCGAGATCGAGGAGAAGCGTCTTTGAGCCGCGTCTGGCGAAGGCAGCAGCGAGGTTGATGGCGGTGGTCGTCTTCCCGACTCCGCCTTTCTGATTCGCGATGGCGATTATCACTCTCGGTCGTTATACCTCATTCAATTCGTCCGTATCTTACATCGGAAGGTCGCCCGCGTCACCAATTACTTCAGGCCATTCTTCTTCGGCGGTGGCGGAGATTTCTGCGTCTTCCTCTTCAGTGGCGATCGAGTTTCGGGATGCCTGAATAACCTCGAGGTCAACGAAGATCGGACAGTCGGCGCGCAGCGCCAACGCGATCGCGTCTGATGGTCGCGAATCGAGGCGCATCGAGTCTCCATCTCCGGATGACAATTCGATGACGGCGTAGAAAGTATTGTCACGCAGCGAAGTGACGACCACGCGCTCAACGGTCATCCCAACTTCGACGATCAAATTACGTAAGAGATCGTGAGTCATCGGACGCGGCGGCGCAATCTTTTCAATTTCGAGAGCGATGGCGTTTGCCTCATACGCGCCAACCCAGATGGGGAGCATAGTTTCGCTGTTGACGTCCTTCAAAATAATAATCGGAGTGCCGCTATTCGGATCCATCATCAACGCCCGAATTTTGACCTCGATTTCCATGGCTATTCTCCCGCTGGTTCTGCGCCGTCTAAGCTCCGGCTATTTCTCCGTAGAGGCTATTCTGTTTCGCTTTGGTAATTCTGATTCGCGTAATCTCGCCGAGGTTCAGTTCGTGACGCGGAAAATTAACGACTTTGTGACAGCTAGTATGTCCCGTGAAATCGGTTTCCGATTTCGCACTCACTGATTCAGCGAGGACGTTCACTTCGCGTCCGACGTAACTCTCGTAGACGCTTTTCTGTTGCCGCTTTTGCAACTCTTCCAACTCAAGAAAACGGGCTTTCTTTTCGGTTTTACTCACGTCATCGGTCAGTTTCGCTGCCGGAGTCCCGGGCCGCTCGGAATACTTGAAGATATACAGCCCGTCGTATTTGACGTTTTCGACCAACGACATCGTAGCGCGAAAGTCCTGTTCAGTCTCGCCGGGGAACCCGACAATGATATCACTGGTGATTGCGATCTGCCGCCGTGCGGTCTTGATTGTTTCGATCCGATGCAGGTAGTCCGCCGTCGTGTGACCGCGCCGCATCAGACGCAGGATGCGATCGCTGCCCGATTGCACCGGCAAGTGAACCCAATTGCAGAGATTCTCGTGCTCATCGATGGCTGCGACGATGTCTGGATGAAAATCGCGCGGGAAAGACGTGGTGAACTTGATTCGATCGATGCCGGTGGCGGCAACCGCTCTCAACAAGCGCGAGAACATCGTCGTGCCTTTCACGTTCTCCAGCCCGACCTCAGATTTCGGACGATAGCTATTCACGTTCTGCCCAATCAGATGGATTTCACGATAGCCGTAGTCACGGAGTTCTTTCACCTCAGCAACGATCTCGCCGGCCGTACGGCTTTTTTCGCGGCCTCGTGAAAACGGCACGATGCAGTACGTACAGAACTTGTTACAGCCCTCGATGATGGGAACGAAAGCTACGTAAGGCGAACTACGATCGGCGGCGCGAACATCCCAGGAGTCAGTTTCGCCACGCTCATCGAGATCGATTACTCGTCGCGCGCCATCCAGAGCTTTATCGATCAAATCCGGCAGACGATCTGTCGCCCGCGTACCGACGACGAGATTGACCGCCGGCGAGCTTTCGAAAAGAGTTTGACCTTCGAGTTGCGCAACGCATCCCATCACACCGAACACCGGCATAGAGCCGATGCGTTCACGGCTGACTTCACCAATGCGCGTGAAGACTTTGTGCGCCGCTCGTTCACGCACTGAGCATGTGTTGAAAAGTACGACGTCCGCATTTTCTGAGTTATCGGCAAGCTCATAACCGGCATCGCGCAAGCGCACTGCCGCACGCTCGCTGTCCGCGACGTTCATCTGACATCCGAATGTTTCGACGTAGACGCTCGTGCTCATGGGAATTCCGTGAGTTACTCCGTGGAGTCTAGCAGATTTCGTTAGATTCAATCTATTACACCGGGGTGACGGGTCCCGTTGTAATTTCGGCAAATGACCTACCTGATTCAGCTACTTGGCATCACGAAAGAGCGCGTGGAGCGGGCGACAGCATAAAGCCCGGGGCGTAAGCCCCGCGACCAGATGAAAAATTATTAATTGAGCCCGCGGAGTGGGCGACAGCGTGCCGAACGGCGCAAAAAGATCTTTGTGATCATGATCGGCCGTCACCCGCTCCGCGGGCTTGTTCCTATTTGCGTTTCTGTCCTGGGGCTTACGCCCCAGGCTTTATGCTGATGCCCGCTTCGCGGGCTGGTTGGCTATGTGTCACAGAGGTCGAGTGGAGTGTGAGAAGATCTCAAATTAGCGCACTAACCGATCACTGCGATGCTTGACGCATCGCGCCTGCGCTAGGTAGTATCGCGACTCGTTTTACCAACTTAACTCCCTTTTGGGGCGGCAGACTCACGGAGGACACGATGTCTTTCAATAAAATCATTCTGGTCGGGAACCTTGGTCGGGATCCCGAGCTGCGTTACACGCCGCAAGGAACTCCCGTTTGCAGTTTCAGTCTTGCCACGAACGAGCGACGAAAAGATCGCAACACCGGCGAGAACAACGACATCACCACCTGGTTTCGGGTGACGCTTTGGGGGCGCCAGGCTGAGACCGCTTCGCAATATCTATCGCGTGGACGGCCGGTTTATATCGAAGGGCGTTTGCGGGTCGAGGAGTGGACTGATCGCGACGGAAAGCAGCGCCACACGTTGGAAGTGCACGCGACTGACATGCAGTTCATTGGCGGCGGTGCGCGAGATGAAGGCGCGCAACCTGCGGCGCGTGCGGCGGCGGCTGCTCCGGAAGCCCCAATGGAAGCGCCCGAGATGAACGATGACGACGTCCCGTTTTAATTTCTAGAAGTAGCACGGGCGTCCCGCCCGTGAGATCACGCGGAAGATGCGCGTGTCGCGTCAAATTAGGCTTCAGTCGTTCCCCATTTTCCCATCTGGCGAAGTTTTGCGTAGCGGCGTGTAAGCCGTTCCTGGACGGTTGAGGTGGCGGACTCGGCCAATTTCGAACACAGAGCAACGTCGAGCAGTTTTGCTGCGTCATCATGAGACTTGTGACTGCCGCCCTCCGGCTCGTCGATCACCTGATCGACCAGTCCTTCGTTCATAAGATCCTGTGCCGTAAGTTTGAGCCCCTCCGCGGCGCGTGGCGCTTGCGCGGAGTCTTTCCACAAGATAGCGGCGCAACCCTCAGGCGAAATCACCGAGTAAATCGCGTTCTCGAGCATGAGAATCTGATCGCCCACACCAATCGCCAGGGCGCCGCCTGACCCGCCTTCGCCAATCACGGTCACGATAATAGGCACTGTCAGCTTCGCCATTTCGCGCAAGTTGTAGGCGATGGCTTCCGCCTGGCCGCGTTCTTCGGCATCGATGCCGGGGTAAGCTCCAGGGGTGTCAATGAAGCTGAAGATCGGCCGATCGAATTTCTCTGCGAGCTTCATAATGCGCAGAGCTTTTCGGTAGCCTTCCGGCTTCGGCATTCCGAAATTTCGCAGCTGGCGTTGCTTGGTGTCGCGACCTTTTTGATGGCCGACAATGGCCACGGGCATTCCGTGAAAGCGCGCGAATCCGCCGACGATCGCTGAATCGTTGGCATAGCGACGGTCGCCATGAACTTCCGTGAAGTCTTCGAACAGCCGTTGGATGAAATCCAACGTGTAAGGACGGTCGGGGTGGCGAGCGAGTTGGACTCGTTCGAACGCAGTCGCGCTGGCGTGTTTGAGGTCGTTTGCCACTGATTAGTTTGCTGCCGCGGCGGCTGCACGTGTCGAAGGAGTGTACCCATCCCAGCGAACTTCGCAACCGAGCTGACGCAAGGCAGATTCTAATTGCACGCTGCCTTGCACTTTTAAAGAAGGATGCGCGCGCATGCGCACACGCTTGTCGGCGCAAATAACTTCTACGTAGACCTCGCACTCGCCACGGGCCCCTTCGAGAATCGCTTTCACCGTTTCACAAACTTTAGGCAGCTCAGGTGCCGCCGGCAATTGTATGGTGACTTCGGTTGCTTTTTGCTGGATCGCCTGATCAAGCTCGCTCACTTTGTCGAGGATCACCGTGGTTGCACCGTCATCGGTGTTTTCGACGCGACCAGTAACCAGGACCACGGCTTCGGCGCGAATAAAATTGCTGTGTTTGCGAAACGGCTCGGGCCAGGCCACGCACTTTACAGTTCCCGCGTGATCCTCGAGCTGGAACAACGCGAACCGATCACCCTTCTTGGTTGTGCGCAACTGAAGGTCTTTGATCAAGCCGGCAACACGCGCGCGGCCTCCAGTCTCAATCGCCGACAACTCGATCGATGATGACGCGCCCAGTTTCGAAATGACTTCGCTGTAGTCGTCTAGCGGGTGCGCAGTGATGTAGAAACCGAGCGCCTTCTTCTCTGCGGCCAGCATCTCCACGAGCGTCCAGGGTTGAACGTCCGCTCGAACAGTTGTTGTTGCCGGCGGTGGGGCAGGCGATGCGCCGAAAAGATCGTCCTGGCCTAGTGCTCTCGCTTTCTTGACGCGAGTAGCGCCAGCCAGCGCGCTGTCAATCTGCCCGCAAAGCGCCGCGCGCCAAAGATTGATTGCGATCGATACTTCCGCGAGTGAATCAAAGGCGCCGCTGCAAACCAATCCTTCGAGCACGCGCTTGTTAATGCCGCCTTCTTCGACACGCTCAGCAAAATCAACCATTGACTGAAACGGCCCGCTTTGTCGCGCCTTGATGATCGCGTTCACACTGGCGAACCCGATGCCCTTGATTGCGGCCAGACCGTACCGTATTGCGCCTTTCAAAGGCGTGAAGCCAACATCGCTTTCGTTCACGTCCGGCGGAAGCAGTTCAATTCCCTGCCCGCGCATCTCCTTCGTGTATCGAAAGACCTTCGCCGTGTCTTCGATTTCGTTTGAGAGGACCGCGGCATAGAAGTGTTCCGGATAGTGTGCTTTCAGATAGGCTGTCTGAAAAGCAAGGTAGGCGTACGCGACGCTATGCGCTTTCGGAAATCCGTAGTCCGCGAACTGACGCATCAACGAAAAGATCTGTTGCGCCTTGTCCTGCTTGATGCCACGCGCGACCGCGCCCATGATGAATTTCTGCTCCTGCTGCGCCATCTCTTCGCGGTTCTTCTTGCCCATCGCTTTTCGCAGGCTGTCGGCCTCAGCCATGGTGTAACCTGCCAGCTTCTGGGCGAGCAACATCGCCTGTTCCTGGTAGACGATTACGCCTTGCGTCGTATCGAGAATCTCCTTCATCTGAGGAACGATGTAACGCACGCTCTTCTTTCCGTGATGCCGCTGGATAAAGTCATCTACCATCCCGCCGTCGATTGGGCCGGGCCGGTAAAGCGCGTTCAGCGCGGACAGGTCTTCGATGTTCTTCGGCTTAAGCTTGCGACACAGCTCCTGCATTCCGCCGGATTCAAACTGGAATATCGCGTCCGTGCGCCCATCGCCAAACAGTTGCATAGTCGCCGGATCGTTAAGCGAAACCTTTTCCCACCTAATCTCTTCGTTATGCGCAAGCTTTAAACTCTTTAAGCAGTCGCTTATGATGGTAAGCGTGTTAAGCGCAAGGAAATCCATCTTCAGCACGCCGACCTTCTCCAGGTCGGTCATTTCGTACTGAGTGGTTACTTCATCCTTAGCGGACATCGCTATCGGAATCAGCTCTTCGAGCGGTTCGGGGGTGATGACGACCCCAGCAGCATGAACCGATGCGTGGCGAGCGCAGCCTTCCAGCCGGCGGGCGAGGTCGATTAGGTCCCGAACCTGCGGCGTCGTCTCCATCGCCTTGCTCAGCTCGGGAACTTGTTCAATCGCCTGCTCGATACTGACATTGCGGCCGCGCACTGGCGGCGGAATCATCTTCGAGATGCGATCGACTTCCGCGTACGGCATGTCGAGCGCGCGGCCGACGTCCTTAATTGCGGCTTTCGAAGCCAACGTTCCGAACGTGACGATTTGGCAAACTGAGTCGCGGCCGTACAGTTCCGCAACGTGATTGATGACCTTGCCGCGTCCGCGAACGCAGAAGTCGATGTCGATGTCGGGCATCGAAACACGCTCGGGATTAAGGAAGCGCTCGAAGAAGAGGTTGTACTTCAAAGGATCTACGTCAGTAATGCCAAGGCAGTACGCGACCAGCGAACCCGCCGACGAGCCACGGCCGGGACCAACCGGAATCCCATTTTCCTTCGCGTACTTCACGAAGTCCCAAACGATGAGGAAGTAACCCGCATAACCCATGCGCTTGATGACTTCCATTTCGTGCCACAGGCGCTTGTCGTAATCTTCCATGGGGCACGCGAGCGTGCCCTCAGTCATCTCAAGGTCCCACACGCGCGCCTTGCGCGTCTGATAACCATCGCGAACGACCTTCTCGAAGTAATCGTTCGGACTCAGTCCGCCGCCGGATTCCGGGATCGGATAGTTCGGAAGATAGTTGATGCCCTTCGGCAGTTGGAGATCACAGCGCTCGGCTATCTCTGCGGTGCGTTGCAGAGCTTCGGGCAGCTCGTCGCCGAATATCTGCCACATCTCATCAGCGGTGCGTACATAGAAGTTCGGCGTGTGGTACTTCAGACGGTTCTCGTCGTGGACACTCTTGCCTGAGCCGATGCACAGCAGCACGTCATGCGCGCGAAAATCATCCGGCATCAGGTAGTGCGCATCGTTCGTCGCGACCAGCGGAATGCCGGTTTTCTTCGAGAGTTCAACCAGCGGCTTTCGAATTCGCGCCTGAGGTTCAAGTCCGTGTTCCTGGATTTCGAGAAAGTAGTTCCCTTTCCCCAGGATGTCCTGAAACTCAAGCGCCTGGGCGGCGGCATCGTCGAAACGATCCTGAGCCAGCAGCGCGGAAGGCACACCCGACATACATGACGAGAGCGCGATCAATCCTTCGCTATGTTTAGCGAGCAGCTCTTTGTCGATGCGCGGCTTGTAGTAGAAGCCCTCAGTGAACGCCTTGGAGGTCAGTCGCGACAGGTTCTTGTAGCCTTCATAGTTCTTCGCCAGCAGAATCAGATGATGATTTCTTTTTTCGCCTGAGATCGAGGACCCCGCTCGATCTTTGCGGCTGCCGATCGCGAGATAAGTTTCGCATCCGATAATTGGCTTGATCCCCTTCGCCTTCATCGTGTTGTAGAACGTGATCGCGCCGTACATGTTGCCGTGGTCGGTCATGGCGCACGCGTTCATGCCCAACGTTTCCAGCCGTTCGGAAAGTGGTTTGATTTGAATGGCGCCGTCGAGAAGGCTGTAATCAGTGTGAAGATGAAGGTGAACGAACGGTTTTCCCTGCGTCATCATTGGTTTCGAAACCGGATCGTAAATCTTTGAGAGTCTGCAGTGCGGGAACTGCTCTCTCCGCGGTTTCACACTATATCACGTGCTGCTCCGGCGGCAACTGAACAAGATATGGGAGCGAGGATTTTATTCGACGAGAGCGATCCGACCGCTGATTTTCGATCATCAAGCGAACTTACAGCTCAACACAGTGCCGGAACTTCCTAATAATACGAAGTCGACAACGTAACACGGCCAGCAATCACGCAATTCTTGGCATTCGCTTTGCCATCATCACCTGCGTCACTCAAAGGTCGTCCGAAAAGCAGCCGATTCCCGAAAGAGCTCGGTCGCTTTTGGAGCGTTGAGTACTAGCCCCTTCAGATTAGTTTTAATACCAGGAGGAATATCATGGCAGACGAACGTAATCAGGGTGGCCAACAAGGTGGCCAAGGTGGCCAACAAGGTGGTCAAGGCGGCGGCGGTGGTCAACAAGGCGGCGGCGGCCAAGGCGGTGGTGGCGGTCAACAAGGT
>JBKPPE010000287.1:0-3519 GCA_046733375.1 Acidobacteriota bacterium
CTGACGACGTTCGCGCCGGAGAAAACGCGTTGAGTCGCGGGCTGTTAATCGCGACGAGCAACGCCGGCAAGTTGCGAGAGTTGCGCAGTTTGTTAGGGGAGTTGCCGCTGGAACTACTAAGCCTCGCCGATTTCCCAAATATTGAATCAGTCGAAGAGACAGGCTCGACGTTCGCCGAGAATGCTTCGCTGAAAGCCGCAGGTTACGCTCGTCAAGCGCGAATGTTGACGCTCGCCGACGACTCTGGGTTGGTAGTCGACGCTCTTGGCGGTAGGCCCGGCGTTCATTCGGCGCGCTACCTTGATCCTGGCGCGACTTACCCCAAACGGATCGCGTCGTTGCTCGGAGAACTTGTAAGCGTTCGTGGTGTGGATCGGACTGCACGATTCGTGTGCGCGATGACACTCGCATCGCATGACGGCGCGGTCGTCTTTGCAACTGAGAAAAGCTGCGAAGGATATATCAACAAAGCGCCTCGCGGAACTGGCGGGTTTGGATATGATCCAATCTTTATACCAGATGGATTCCATCAGACGTTTGCAGAGTTATCCAGCGAAACCAAGAACCGAATCAGCCATCGCGGGCTTGCGCTCGCCGCCGTGCGCGAATTTCTGGTCTCTTGACCGGTTTGCGAAGCGACGGCTAGAATGGCCCGTCTGTTCGGCAAGTTGCCGAGTTTCCGCAACAAGGGACGGGGCGTAGCACAGCCTGGTAGTGCGCTCGGTTTGGGACCGAGAGGTCGGAGGTTCGAATCCTCTCGCCCCGACCACCTCAAAGTGTCGGCGCGACGACACTTTCCTGGCGAAATCACCGCAACTTTTTTCAAAAAACCTAGAAAATTCCCGCCTTTTTTGCAGACTTTCTCGTCCGTCTGTGGTATACGTTTCTGGCAGTTTTTCAATTTTGCTCACGTTTTGGAGGTGGGAAACCACAAATGGCGACCACGGCAGCTGGCAAGAAGCGCATGACGCAGTCCGAAGTAATCAATCACTTTGCAGAAAAATACGGAATGAAAAGGGCGCAGGTGAAACAGATGTTCGAAGACATCGCTAGCCTGGCGGTTTCTGAAGTGAAATCGAATGGAGAATTTGTCCTCCCCGGCTTCGGAAAACTAGTTCGTTCCGAGCGAAAAGCTCGCGAAGGCCGCAACCCGGCGACCGGCGAAACTATTCAGATCCCCGCGAAAACAACGCTGAAGTTCCGCGTTGGCAAGGCAATGAAAGACACCGTTCTGCCGCGGAAATAGCCGACAACCTGAGCACTCAACGCTCGCGGCGAAGGTTCCACACCGGCGCAGTGCCCCTGAACTTGGGCACTTTCGCCGGTGTTTCTCTTTTTTCGAGCGGGATCGAACGTTCCGGCTGCTCCAAACCAAAAAGTTTACAATTTGTGAACAAAAAACTCTTTTCGGAACTCGAGGCTCGTGCTATAGTCTCCGGTTTCGCAGTCACAGTTTAGCCTTTCTGTGGTCCCCCGCTTGGGTTCGTACTGTGCAAAATTCAACCGAAACTGCAAGGACTTTGCATCCTGCGGGGCTTCGGCAGCATCTATAGTGGTTCAAATCGAAAGCTGATTTTTTGGCTGTTTAGAAGGAGATAATGTCAATCGTGAATCTTGATAAAGGACTTCCGCTGTCTGAGCGGCTTCAGAGACTGGATCATATTCAGGCACGGCGCTTTTCGAAGCTCGGTGGCACCGTTTTGGAAATCGCGACCGAAGGTATTCTTCGCCACTTGGCGGCGTGCGATCGGATGGACGTGAATCCGGACATCTCAGCCGTTCGCGAGATTATTGATGACGCGCTCAACGGCCGGCGTGTTTACGCCGAGGCCGCGGAAATCACGCGCGCCGCATAACGCGTACTGCAGTGTTGCCCTTATTGGGCGAGAGGCCGTCCCGGTTGGGGGCGGCCTCTCTTTTTTTGTAACTTCCTGCTTTATTACAGCGCCGTGTTAACATCGCCGCACGCTCCCGTAGCTCAGCGGATAGAGCATCTGCCTTCTAAGCAGAGGGCCGCAGGTTCGAGTCCTGCCGGGAGCGCCAGTTACCACCCATCCTCTGACGCAGTCGCTTCCGGTCGTGATGCCGCGGGGCGATCTCTTCCGACGCCAAGATTGTCGTAATTCAGCGCGGCATTGAATATTAAGAAGAAGCTTCCTTGCGTCTGATGCCGCCACATCGGATTGATCGCAAACATCACGACGTGACCTTTCCCAGTTGGCACATCAACCACGGCTGGCGCATTGGCTAGTTCGGAGCCACCGGCGAGCATGCCGCTGATGAGGAGATTCTTCTCGTCCGATGCGAACCGCAAAACAACTCTGGGTCGCATGTTAGCCGGAACAAAGAATGCGCCTTGCTGAAGCCTTTGCTCCTGCGTCAGTTCCCCAGGTGTTCGTGGCGCAGGCGGGGCGGCCAAAGGCATGCCCTGGACGATATCGGGATCGCTGAGTGTGCCGCGGCCCGAAGGACGTCCGCCAACACCGGCAGCGCCACCTTCGCCGCCACCGCCACCTCCGCCAAAACCACCACCGGCGGCAACTTGAAAAAGTGGTGCCTGGTTGAAGTAGACCGGCAGCGTTTCAGTGTAGCCGTAGGCGATAGGGCTGCGACGATCGGCAAATGAGCTGTTGAAGACGGATCCAGCTGCCTGAAGTTGGCGCGGCTGTTGAATCGTGACTCCGGTAATGATGCCGTAGTCGATGGGAACCCTGGAGCAATTGCTGATCGGAATAAACAGGCCGCCCTCTTCGACGAACTTCTGTAAGTTAACAACTCCGGCGAGAGTCATGCCGCCGCGCATGTCGTCGGTCTGGTCCGGCGCCAGCGCCATGTTCGGAGTGACGTCGCTTGCCTTCCAGGGAATCGGGGCGCCACGCATCGGCATTCCGTTGACGATTGTCTGCGCCGAGCCTCCCACTGGCGGAAAAATGATGACGTCGTATTTCTCGCGCAAGTTCGGTGTGTTACGAATCACCTGATCCGAAATATACGAGTAAGGAATTTGCAGCCGATCGAACTCAACGCGAAACCAACCGTCGTTTTGCGTGTTGGTCCACGTGTGCAGTATTGCAATGCGGGGAACAGAGAGCGCATGAGTTTTGATTTGCGGCAACTTGTCGATTCCGACTGCTTTCAGACCAGAAGTTGCAACCGGACCTGACAGCGTCTGCCTCAGATCGCCGGCATTATCTGCAGTCTTAATGATGAAGCTGCCGGCGTTGAATTTTTGGCCAGCCACTTCAAAACCTTCTTCGGCAGTTTCAATCTTTAAGTCTTTTAACTTGTAGCGCAGGGTCATCAAGGAATTCTCTGCGTTATGATTGATGACATACGCGACCGGCGCGGCGGAGGGTGAAACACTGCCGGCGACCTTCGCGTCTTGCTGCAACAGCGTCATCGGAGTTTGCAGCACCGCTTTATCAGTCACGCGCACGGTCTTCACATTCCGCAGCGCGCCCAGCGTCCAACCGGTGTCGTCGTACGGCCGCGGATCGTTTACGTTGTAATACTGCGTGT
>JBKPPE010000288.1:0-4991 GCA_046733375.1 Acidobacteriota bacterium
CCCGAATCTCGCGCTCGTCCCGCCAACCACCGCCCAATACGATCTGCGGCCGCTGACCCTGGCCCAAATTGATGAATGTTGGCTATTGGATCAGCGCTGTTTTCTCGACGGCGAGGCTTACAGTCGTGACACATTCGAGTATCTGCTCAGATCACCCGAATCAGTTTCCTATCGGGTCGTGACTCAAAACAGCGCGATGGCCGGATTTGTGATTGGTTTGCTCGAACCTGATCACACTGGCCACATCACTACGATTGGAATCGCCCCCGAACATCGCCGGCTGCGATTGGCAAGCTCTCTGCTTGAAAGAGTGGAAGGGGGCTTTCGCCGGCGCGGTGCCCGAATCGCGCGACTCGAAGTGAGAGCCACGAATGTTCCCGCACAAAGACTTTATCTCAGCCTTGGCTACATCGTGACGCAAAGACTTCCGAAGTACTATTCAAATGGCGGTGATGGCTTATTGATGGTTAAGCCGCTGGACTGAACCTAACTCTTTCGCAACTCCGTCAAAACCTGTTTGGCTACGGCTTTGAGCGTATCGAAGACGCCGACGCCGGTTGCAGCGACCGCTTCGACTACCGGTTCACCTTTTTTTTGCAATTCCATAGTTAAATCTTCTGTCGGTATCACGTTTGGCAAGTCGCGTTTGTTCAATTGCAAGACGTAAGGAATCTTCATCAAGTCGTAACCGTGAATCTTCAGGTTCTCTTCCAAGTTGTACAGCGACTCAATATTCGCGTCCATGCGCTCTTCCTGCGAGTCAGCGACAAACACAACGCCGTCGACACCTTTCAAGATTAACTTGCGCGACGCCTCGTAAAAGACCTGACCGGGAACTGTGTACAAGTGAAAACGCGTTTTGAACCCGCGCACCGTTCCCAACTCAAGCGGCATAAAGTCGAAGAACAGGGTTCGATCCGTCTCCGTCGCCAGGCTGATGAGTTTGCCTTTCGCCTGTGGCGCGGTCGCGTCGTAAATGTGCTGAAGATTCGTGGTCTTACCGCAAAGGCCGGGACCGTAGTAGACGATCTTGCAGTTGATCTCGCGGGATGCGTAATTGATGAAAGTCATAGTTCTAAACGGGGCTAATTTTGAACAAACAGACTGTCAATCTCTTCGTCGGTAATTTCGCTAAAGGGCAGATTCGAGTTGTCACTCGTCTGCGATTCGCGTTCGATCTCAGCGAAGGCCGCTGCCAGTTCCTGTGACGCTTGTTTCGATCTGAGTTTGACCAATCCGAGACTCGAGCGCTGATCAAACACCACCACCAGCAAAATACGCCCAATGACGCTGATGTGAATGCTTTCCTTATCTCCCTCATGCGAGAGCGTAGGAAACTCTTTCTCACCAATCAGTTTCGCCATTCCGCCCGTCGCTGCCACGTTACCGGCCACGAGCGACGCGAGGCTGGTCGTGTCCAAGGCGCCGACTTCTCCGTGGGCGGCAATCTGTTGACCATCCTTTTCAACCAGGACAACGACCCGGGCTGAGGCATCGAGCCGCAGTCGGGCCAACAGAGCCTTGATATGGTGATACCGCTGCTCGCGAATCAGAATTGGCATATTGGAAGGCGACTCAATTCGAGCGATCGCTCAAAAGATTGGTCAACAGTGTTGCTCAGAGGCGAAGCTGAGGGGCAGGATTGTTAATTTGAAACCGCCAAGTCCTTGGCCTCCGGGTCGAAAGCGACCGGTGGAAACCATGAGTCACATTAACACGGCGCGGAATAAGGCATCAACTGTTTTTCCGGGATTTCTTCTGTCTGCACTTGTTTAACTACCGGCGTCTCAACCAGCCGCAAATCCTATTCTTTCATTGAATTACGGCGAAATTTATGCTAAGCTGCGCCGAATTCAGGCGAGGTTTTTTCTGGTCCCTGCAATATTGGTCTCAAAATGAGCAGCCCTGAAAAGAGACTGTCATCACGCTCTACCGTGCGCTCGTCGTCAAAACCGGGGCGCGGGGCGAAGCGTGTGGTCAAGACGACGCGCCTTAAGCCGGCTACCAAACGTTCGCCTGCCGGCAAAGCGCGAGCGCATAAAGCCTCAAAGGTGACCAGCGGGAAAAAGTCCGCACCGAAGCGTCCGGTCAAAGCAATAACTAAGGCAAAGGCGCCAAAGGGCGTTTCAAAAATCACGAAGGCAGCAAAATCAGCACCGCGCCGCTCGTCTGCGAAACCAATTCTGCGGCCGGTCAAAAAGCAACCGCTGCCACCACCGCCCCAGCCGACCTTCGAAGAGGCTGCCGCGCTTACAGCTTTCGAGTCCGCACATAAGGAATTTACACGCGGTCGCTTCGCTGAGGCACGCAATCAATTTCGCAGCTTGATCGAAAAGTATCCGACCGTTTCGGAAGTCGCGGCGCGCGCCCGCACGTACTTGGCGGTGGCGGAGTCTCGACTCAGGACAGACCTGGTGCAACCGCGCGACGCCGACTCGCTCTACGATCGTGGAGTAATCGAGTTGAACCGCGGTGAATATGTTGCGGCCCAGGAACTTTTTGAACGCGCGCTGAAGCGCGAACCTGAGGCAGCGCATATTCACTACGGGCTTGCTGCTTCGCGCGCACGGCTCGGCGCGATTGATACTGCCTTGAAGTCCTTGCGACGTGCGTTGGACCTTCAGCCGAAGTTAAGGATTCGCGCTCAGCGGGATTCGGATTTGAATTCCCTCCGCAGCGATCCGGAATTCGATCAGATCGTCTTCGCACCCACTGAATAAACCGGCAACCTCGCTTTCAGCAATCTCTACCAAGTCGCTTCCCTTTCAGGTATATTCGCTTTGGAGCGTGCGCGCGCCTGTGAACTCGCTAACGAACAAAACAGATTTCCAACGAGGACTGCGACTGGTTGCGATTGGTGGCGGAACGGGCTTGTCCACTCTGCTATCTGGCCTCAAACAATACGTTTCGCGACGCCAGGATAACGAACCATGGGTCGAGTCACTCTCGGCCATCGTGACGGTTTCCGATGACGGTGGCAGTTCAGGCCGTCTGCGCGACGAGCTTCAGATGCTCCCGCCCGGTGACATTCGAAACTGTATGATCGCGCTGTCGGAGGATTCCAACCTTCTTTCGCGCCTGTTTCGTTACCGCTTCGGTGGCACAGGGGAATTAGCCGGTCACAGTTTCGGCAACCTGTTTCTCGCCGCGCTGGCAGAAGTCACCGGCGATTTTGTCGAGGCCGTGCGCCTCTCTTCGGAAGTACTCGCCAGCAAAGGCCATATTTATCCGGCAACGATTACCGACGTGCGGCTCGTGGCCGAACTTGAAGATGGACGGACGGTGCACGGTGAAACACAAATAACGGCTGCCCGCTCGCCAATCCGCTCGTTGCGCCTCGAACCTGATCACTGTGAGCCCTTGCCCGGCGCGCTGGCTGCAATTCAAGCTGCGGACTTGATCACAATCGGACCTGGTTCGCTCTACACAAGCATCTTGCCAAATCTCCTCGTGTCGGGAGTTGCCAACGCCATCGCTGAATCCGCGGCGACCAAGGTCTTTGTGACCAATCTGATGACACAGCCGGGCGAGACCGACGGCTTTGACGCGCAAACACATTGGACCGCGGTCGGTGACTACGCACCTCAAATTCGGTTCGATTACATTCTGTTGAATGATCGCGCGATTAGCGCTGAGCAAGCGCGGCTGTATGCGGCCGACGGCGCTTATCAAGTGACATGGACTGAGCAACCTCTATCGCAGCAGAACGGCAGCCGCTTCGGTGAAATCGTTCGCGCGAATCTGCTCGAAGAGGGCGAGATGGTCCGCCACGATCCGAAAAAACTTGCCCAAGCCGTGGTCGCGTGCGCGACAGAGTCGCTGATTCCATTGCCAGTTGCGGTCTGATCGGCGCAAACTTAGCTCTTGCAAAACTCCGGCAGCACCATTCGATCAACTTTGCGTCACCGTCAGCCACTTGACATCATCATCATGGCTGCAGGCCTGGGCACACGCATGAAATCGAGTTGCGCGAAGGTCTTGCACAAACTCGACGGGCGACCGTTGGTTTCACATGTGTGTCGCGCAGCGCTCGCCCTCGAGCCAAGAAGTGTCTACGTCGTGGTGGGGCATCAGGCTGAAGAAGTTACCGCAGCCGCAGAGAAAGAGTTCCCGGCCGAGGTTGATCGCATAGCATTTATTCATCAACGCGAACAACGCGGCACTGGCGACGCAGTAATGGCCTCAGCGGATGCATTGCGCGGTAGAGATGGGATTGTAATGGTTCTTTCCGGCGATGTTCCGCTCGTTAAGCCTGCGACACTGGAAAAGCTTGTCGAAGCGCATGATGGAAAGAACGCTGCTTGCACACTCATGAGTGTGCGCCTGGAGAATCCAACCGGCTACGGACGGGTGGTGAAGACCGACGCCGGCGAGTTTGTGAAGATCGTCGAACAGAAAGACGCTTCGGACGAAGAGCGTCAAATTCGTGAAATCAACGTAGGAATCTATTGTTTCGACAACAACAAGTTGTTCGCGGCGCTGAAGAAAATCAAACCGAACAATAGTCAGGGTGAATACTATCTGACGGATGTGCCGGCGATTCTGAATTCGCAACGCGATACGATCGCAATCTATCAGCATACTGATGCGCGCGAAGTCTCTGGCATTAACACACGCGCTGAATTGGCTGAATTCGAAAACTTGCTTCGCCGAAACACCATCCGCCGCCTGATGATTGAAAGTGGTGTAACTTTCATCGACCCGTCACATGCTTATGTCAGTAACGAAGCGCAGATCGGCCGCGACACGGTGATTCATCCCGATGTTCACATCGAAGGCAATACGGTCATCGGTGAAGCATGCGAGATTTATCAGGGTTCGCGCATCGTAAACTCGCGTGTTGGCAATCACGTCACAATCAAGGATCATTGTCTCGTGCTTGATTCCGACATCGCGGACGACTGCGCCGTGGGACCTTTCGCACATCTGCGGCTGTCTCTTATACACATCTGACGCTGCCGACGATGAGTACAACGTGTGGTTGGAGGTGG
>JBKPPE010000289.1:0-3447 GCA_046733375.1 Acidobacteriota bacterium
CAAAAAGCTCGTCCCGCAACGCGGATGTTGGCGTGGTTGAATGCGGGCGTTGGCGACGTTCAAGTCGAGACCCTTTTCCCAGGTGAACACTGTTTTGTGTTCGGCGCCGTGGTATTCAAAAACGCGCCGAATGTCTTTCAAGAGCGAAAAGCTGGTAATCATGATCAGAAAGAATGTCATGCGAATCAGCCCGTCGATCAAATTAAAGCCAACTGTCGGCCTTACCGGATGCAAATATCCGCGAACCGAATTCCACGTGCGGCGGAGCGGCGAGTCATTGGCAGGCGCATCCTGCGGCTGATTCACGGCCGAGACGCCCGTGCCCCTCGTTGAAACCGCCGCCGGTCTCGACGCCCAACCGGTCGCGATAAACAGCGCATTCGTCAGCAGCAGTGGCGCCGCCACAAACAACAGCACGTTGAAGATCATCGCGAAGACGATGGAACTTGCTGCCGCGGCGGTGCCGCCTTTCCGCACGTCCTTCGTCCGTTTCTGTTTCTTCGGAATGGGAAACACACCCGGCAGTCCGCCGGTGATTCCCGCAAAGTCACCTTCGCCTTCGATTACCGCGGGGGTAAGGACTTTCACTTCCGCTGTTTCCATTTCTTCCTGTTCAGCGAATGCTTCGCCGGCTGAATAATTGAGCGCCTTGATGCCGAGTCCCATCGATTGCAACAACACTGCGCCACCACGCAAAATCGGCAGCTTCAGAATGGGCAATTTGTCACTCCACTTCGGCAAACTCGCCGCGGTGTTCACAATAGTGCCATCGGCCTTGCGCACTGCGATTGCATAGGCGTTCGGTGTGCGCATCATGACGCCTTCGATTACGGCCTGGCCGCCGACGATTAGATCCCGTTCGTTAGTGCTCATTTCCTTGTGACACAGACTTCAGTCTGCGATGGTCGTTCGGTTTGTCTCCAAACACAGACTAAAGTCTGTGCCACTACATACAACAATGCCGGCGTTTTGTTCCGGCTGCTCAGATTGGATGCAATCCGACCAGCCAGCGTCGAATTACGCCGGCACCTTAAATTCGTTTGTTGCTAATGACGAAATCTCATCGCCAACTCATTTGCTCGCGGGCGCTGGGGCGGTCTTGCCATAGCGACGATTAAATCGATCGACGCGTCCCGCGGTGTCAACCAGCTTTTGCTTGCCGGTGAAAAACGGATGGCAAGCCGAACATATTTCCACGTGCAAATCGCCCTTTTTGGTCGAACGCGTCTTAAAAGTTTCGCCGCATGCGCACATCACGCTGATTTCATTATATTCAGGATGAATTCCAGGTTTCATTTCGTGGTTACCTACTGTTAACGTTTTGTCTGCTCTCGCAAACAGGCAATAATACGGGCCGACAACGCGGCAGGTCAAGCCGCCTTTTGATGCGCGCCGGCATCGAATTGGCTGCACGAGCACGATTAGCTGCCGCCGACGGCTCGTGTATACTCACTCTTCCCCACAAATCATAAAGGAGCCACGCGTTTCTCATGAAACTGCTGATTATTGTGTCGCTAATTCTCTGCGTCCCGCTTCTGTCGCTGGCGCAGACCACGCGGAAGGCATTTGCCTACGATTACACCATTGACGACCTGCCGAATGGACTGCGGCTGATCACGATTCCGACCGATTATCCAAATCTGGTTGCGCTTTACATCGTGGTGCAAACGGGTTCGCGCAACGAAATTGAGAAAGGTAAGAGCGGCTACGCGCACTTGTTCGAGCACCTCATGTTTCGTGGCAGCGAGCACTACACCGGCCAGCAACGGGACGAAATCCTCAAGAAAGCCGGCGCCGACTCAAACGCCTACACCGAAGACGATCGCACGGTCTATCACGAAGTGTTTTCGAAAGATGATCTCGATCGGATTCTCGAACTCGAGGCCGATCGTTTTCAAGCACTTAAGTACGACACGGCCGGTTACAAGACCGAAACAAAAGCGGTGCTCGGCGAATTCAACAAGAACAGCTCGGACCCTGAAGAGAAGGCATACGAGGTCATGCGCGCGACCGCGTACAAGCAACACACTTACACGCATACGACGATGGGCTTTATTGAAGACATCGAGGACATGCCCAACCAATTCGATTACAGTTGGGAATTCTATCGACGTTATTACCGGCCTGAATACGCAACTATTGTTGTGGTCGGCGACGTGAATCACGAAGCGGTGCTCACCAGCGTCAAGAAGCATTTCAGCAAGTGGCAACGCGGCAACTATGCGCCCGACATTCCGCGCGAGCCCGAACAGAACGAGCCACGCGAAGCGCATGTCGATTGGCCGTCAGACACGCTCCCAGTGCTTTATGTCGCGTTCCGCGGGCCGGCGTATTCGGATGAGGAGAAAGATCACGCCGCGCTCGATCTGCTGTCAGGAATTGCGTTCGGAGAGAACTCGGATCTTTACCAGAAACTGGTTTTGCAGGAGCAAAAGCTCGATTCGCTTTCGCCCTCATTCCAGGACCGACGAGACCCCGAGCTGTTTCTGGTTGATGCAAGGCTGAAAGACGTTAAGGATCTCGATTACGTGAAGCAGCAGATTCTCGACACGTACCAGCGCTATACCAAAGAGCTGGTGCCGCAAGACAAACTGAATTCGACGCGTTCACGCATGCGTTATTCGTTTGCGCTGTCCATGAACAGTTCGGAAGCGATTGCGAGCGTCCTCGCCAATTACATCGGCTTGCGCCGCACGCCGGATACCGTCAATAAGCTGTTCTCGGTGTACGACTCGATTACGCCTGAAGATATACGGTCGGCGGCAGCGAAATATTTCGTCGACAAACACCGGACGATTGTCACGCTGACTACAAAGAAGGAGGTGGCGAAATGACCAAACGCGTCGCTGCCATTCTTCTTTCCTTGTTTGTCATTGGGCTGACGATTTCTAATGCATTTGCGCAGAAATCGCGCCGCTCCACACGCAACACACCACAGAATCGCATGAATGCTGCCAACTCGAACACAGTGCTGATTCCGAACCGCTCACCGCTTGTCTCGTTCCGGATTGTTTTCATGACGGGTTCGGCTTCCGATCCGAAAGGCAAGGAAGGTCTCGCGTCATTGACTGCGGCGCTCCTCGCGGAAGGCGGCACCCGCACAAAGACTTACGCGCAGATCACAGACGCGATGTACCCGATGGCCACTTCCTTTTCATGGCAGGTCGACAAAGAGATGACCGTGTTCTCGGGGACGACGCACGTCGACAATCTCGAAAAATATTATTCGTTGATTCGCGAAATGCTACTCGATCCCGGTTTTCGCGATGACGATTTTCAGCGCTTGAAGGAAGACGGGATCAACTACTTAAAAACTTCGCTGCGCGGCGGAAACGATGAGGAACTGGGCAAAGAAGTACTCTACACGATGATTTATCCCGCTGCGCATCCGTATGGTCATCAAAATATGGGAACTGTTAGCGCGCTCGAAGCCATAACGGTCAAAGA
>JBKPPE010000290.1:0-6048 GCA_046733375.1 Acidobacteriota bacterium
AATAATAGCCACGCCGAGAGAATCAATGCAGCGACCGCGATAACCGGACCTCCTCGTAAGTTGAAATGTGCCCTTGGCACACCAGTCTTCTTTCTTAAAACCGGCAACGCGGCGCAGGTGACGGCATAAGCGACGAGGCGCGCGATCGTGCTGATCGTCAAGGCCGCCACGAACGAACTCTTCAGCGTCAGCACCAGCATCAACACCGTCGTAATGATGATCGAAATGTGCGGCGTAAAAAACCTCTTGTGTACGCGCGCGAGAAATGACGGCAGTTGTTCCCGCTCTGCGATCGCAAAAGGAACACGCGACGCCGACAACACCGTAATGTTCAGATTTCCTGCAACGGAAATGATTGCGCCCGCCGAAATGATTGCGCCGCCGGCGGTCCCCATGAAGTGACTGCCCGCGTCGGCCAGAGGCTTGGTCGATTTCGCGAGCTCAGGCAATGTCCCAATACAGACAACTTGGATCAAGATGTAGGTCGTGGCGATCACCGCCATCGCAATGAGAAGGGCGCGCGGCAGATCTCTTTGCGGGTTCTTAATTTCGCCGGCGGGAATCGTGGCCATCTCAAATCCGGTGAACGCATACAGCAGCAATAGAACCGATTGCGAGAATGCGCCGGTCGCCGGGCGCGCGCCTAATGCAAACGCGTGCGGATTGATAAAGAACAGCCCGACCGCAATGAAAATCAGCATCGGCACGAGTTTTCCAATCGTGAAGATGTTGCTGGCAATGGCCGCTTGTCGCACGCCGAGAATATTTAGCGCCGTCAGAATCAGAACAACTGCAACGACAATCAGGGCGCGCGTTAGGCCGGTGTTCGCGGGCGCCCAGAAGAATGAAAGATAATTGATCATTAGGTTGCAGTTCGCTGCGAACGCCGTCAAACGCGCCAGCCAAATCAACCAGCCAACTTCAAACGCAACAGCGGAACCGAATGCTGTTTGCGCGTAGAGGTAAGGACCGCCGGTTTGCTCGAAGCGACTGCCGACTTCGGCAAAACACAGAATGATCAGCATCACGACGAGGGCACAGACGACAAACGCGATCAGACTATACGAACCGATCAGTGAATAGACTTTAGAGGGCAGGCCGAAAATGCCCGCTCCGATGATGCCGTTGATGGTGACGGCGACCAGGTCCCAACGGCGGATGCCGCGGACGAGGCCCTCGCGAGTTGGTGGCGTTACAGTGGGTGGAGCGGCCGAAGGACTATTTTCCATTTTTCATTTTCCATTTTTCATTTGTCATTGAAATGGTTCCTGGTATCGACCGTCGCCGACCAAAGCGTTCCGATTGAAGGTTTCCCAAAAATGGTAAATGACAAATGGCAAATGAGAAATGGAAAATGATCTTATTAGGCCGAGTGCTTTTGCGACAACGCTTCCCGCGCGACTTCCTTATCGTCGAAATGAAAAACTTCGCGGCCGAGAATCTGATAGTCCTCGTGACCTTTGCCCGCGATTAGCACCAGATCACCAGTCCGCGCTTGGGCAATGGCATGGTGGATGGCTTCGCGGCGATCACCAATCTTCTCGTAGAGCTTACCGGTCTTCTGAATCCCTTCTTCCGCGTCGCAAAGGATTTGATTTGGATCTTCGGTGCGCGGATTGTCGGAAGTCAGGATCACGACGTCGCTCAAGGATCCGGCCGCTTCACCCATCGGCGCGCGCTTGCTGCGATCGCGATCGCCGCCACAACCGAACAAGGTGATGATTCTTCCTTTTGTCACTTCACGCGCGGTGCGCAAGACGTTCAGAAGAGCGTCATCGCTGTGTGCGTAATCGACGACAACCGAGAAATCGCCGTCGTGCGGCACGCGTTCGAAGCGGCCGGGCGCGCCTGCACACTCCGATAACGCTTTCGTGATGACATCTAGCGTGTAACCGAGCGCCAAACCACTGGCGACGGCGGCGAGCGTGTTGTAGACATGCGGGGCGCCAACCAACGGCGAATGAAAATCAATCTCGGTACTCACGCTTCCATGCTGCACGCCAGAGGCGGGCGTACCGGTTTTTATGCGTAGGCGGAACTTCATGCCCGCCAAAGAGAATTCGGGATCGTGCGCCGTGATGTCGGCTTCTGACTTCACCGCGTAAGTAACGACACGCAGCCCCTCACGTTTCAATCGATCAGCCAGCTCGACGCCATGCACGTCATCGAGATTGATCACGCAAGTTTTTGGCCGCGAGCCAAGCCGGCCATCAAACAGCCGCTGCTTCGCGTACCAGTAATTTTCCATCGTCTTGTGATAGTCGAGGTGGTCGCGCGTGAGATTGGTGAAGACCGCGACTGAATATTCGAGCTCATCACAACGATGAAAATCCATCGCCTGCGAAGAACATTCCATCACCGCGGTGTTGCAACCGATGCCGACTGCCTCTCGCAGCAGTCGCTGCATGTCTGTCGCTTCGGGTGTTGTGCGTCCGGCCTTCTGCTTTTGTTTCCCGAGCCGGTACTCGACGGTGCCCGTCATGGCCACCGGTTCGCCCGCAGCTTCAGGAATCGAAGCGACTAGATAAGCCGTCGTCGTCTTCCCATTCGTGCCGGTGATGCCGACGAGACTCAGTTCGCGGGAGGGATGATGATGAACTTCGGCGGCCGCCACCGCCATCGCGCGCCGAATGTCCTCGACTTGAATCCACGCGCCAGCGAAGTCTGCCGGTCTTTCAAGTTCGGAGATGACTCCAACTGCACCTTGCTGCATCACTTGCGGAACGAATTTGTGCGCGTCGAACAACTCACCGCGCACGGCCGCAAACAGACTTCCGTGCGTTGCTTGTCGTGAATCGTGGGTTACGTCCGTAACCGGCGCGGCTAGATCCCCGGTCGCTTGACCATCGGTCACGCGCGCGATCTGGTCGACAGTCACTGGTTTCGTTGCTTCAACGGGCTGCAAATAAATAGCTCCTCAAATCTGGACTCAAATGAAAGATTCGCGATTATAATCAACGCCGCCGTTTTCGGATACGTGTGGTGTCAGTACTGAGCGGAGCGCACGCATCCTGCGCGTAATAGCTTTCTCGCGTTTGCGCAGGCAAGATGCCTGCGGACGGTCTGCAAGGATGCAGGCGCTCCACTCGGAGGTTAATAAGAATGAGAATGCTGCTTGCTCTGTTTTGCCTGACGGCCATCAGCGTCAGCTTCACGCACATGCCTGAAACAACCACCGCCGCCCCGCCTGAATACGACATCATCATTCGCGATGGCCAAGTTGTCGATGGCACTGGACACCCCGGCTATAAAGCCGATATCGCGATCAAGGACGATCGAATTGCGCGCATCGGAAATCTCCGCGGCGCGAAAGCTACGCGTGAAATTGATGCGCGCGGACAAGTCGTCGCGCCCGGCTTCATCGACATGCTTGGGCAATCTGAGCAATACGTTTTGATCGATCCGCGGGCGATGAGCAAGGTGATGATGGGCGTGACCACCGAGATTACCGGCGAAGGCGAATCGATCGCGCCGGTCAACGATCGCATTCTGAAGGAGCAGGAAGACTTTAATCGAAAATATAATTTGACGGTAGACTGGCGCACGCTTGACGAGTATTTCAAACGTCTCGACCGCCAAGGCGCAGGCGTAAACCTCGGAACCTTTGTCGGTGCTACTCAAGTACGCGAGTACGTGATCGGTTATGACAATCGTCCGCCCACGGCCGCGGAAATGGAACGGATGAAGCAGCTCGTGGCCGACGCGATGAAAGATGGTGCGCTCGGCGTTTCGACTTCACTGCAATACGTGCCGGCGCGGTTCGCGAAGACTGATGAGATAGTTGAACTCGCGAAGGTTGCGCATCAATACGGCGGCATTTACATCTCGCATCAACGCAGCGAAGCCAACGCCATCGACGATTCGATGAAGGAAGTTTTTGAGATTGCGCGTCGCGCAAACATTCCCGCGGAGATTTGGCACTTCAAGACTGCTTACAAAAAGAACTGGGGTCGCATGCCAGAGATGCTCCGTCGCATCGCTACTGCGCGACAGCAAGGTCTGAAAATCACGGCCGATGTTTATCCGTACGTTGCCGGCAGCACTTCTTTGAGCGCTTGCCTGCCCCCGTGGGCGCTCGAAGGCGGCACCGACAAGATGGTCGCGCGTTTGAAAGACGCCGAGACACGCAAGCGTCTCAAATCGGAAATCAGCAACGACGCGAAAGATTGGGAAAACATTTACCTCGGCAGCGGCGGACCCAGTGGGATCCTGATCGGGTCCGTCGTCAATCGCGAACTTGAAAAATGGCAAGGCAAGCGGCTCTCAGAAATCGCGACGGCGCAGAATGAAGATCCACTGGATGCGCTGCTTGATTTCATCATCGCCGATCACGGCCAGACTGGCGCGATCTTTTTCATGATGAGCGAAGACGATATGAAGGCCGCTTTGAAGTCACCGTTCGTCAGCATCTGCACCGACAGCGGCGCCCGCGCGACAGACGGCCCGCTGGCCGGATCAAAATCGCATCCACGCGGCTGGGGAACCTATCCGCGGATTCTCGGACGATATGTTCGCGATGAGAAGTTAATGCCGCTGGAACTGGCGATTCACAAGATGACCGGATTGCCTGCTTCGAATGTTGGATTGAAACAGCGAGGACTACTGCGCCAGGGCTTCTTCGCCGACATCACGATTTTTGATCCGAATACGATAATCGATCGCGCAACCTTTGAAGAGCCGAACCAATATCCCGCCGGCATCAATTACGTGATCGCTAATGGACAGATCGAAGTCGACAACGGCCGGCGCACACCGGTGAACTCCGGGCGAGTGTTGCGCGGTCCAGGATATGTGGGCCGCAGATGAACGCGGATAGCGCGGATAAGAAAAAGCCCAAATCAGTTTTCTTCTGATCCGCGTTCATCCGCGTAACTCCGCGGCCATGTTCGCTTACAGTGAACCGATGATTCGTCGATACTCGTCCTCAGTAAACGCCTTCAGCGTCTCAGTGCTGACGCTTCCCTGCGCGCCAAGTCCAAGCACGGCCTTAGCATAAGTCTCGTCGTCAGGTGCCTCGATCACGGTGATTAAATCGTATCGGCCCATCGTCAGGTAAGCGTCCTTCAGCTTCGCGCCGGCTTTCGCGAAAGCCGCGCGTCCCGCATCAAGTCGCTTGGCGCTGTCCTTCACGTTGGTGATTCCCTGACTCGTCCATTTCAAAAGCGCAATGTAAGTTGGCATTGTTGTCTCTCCTTTTTTGTTGGGAGCGCGGGCGCCCTCGCCCGCCTGACCCAAAGAGCGATAGTTGCGGGTGTCGCAGACTTTGCGGACGAGGGCGTCCGCGCTCCCAGTAATCTAAACTTTAATAATGATGTTCTTCCTAAATAGCAGCCACAGCAAGAACAGCCACAATAAAATGAATGAGATCGCAAACGCGAGCGACGCGTTGTTCGGCGACAGCCATGACGCGAACAGGTGGTTGTAGATGAATGGTTGCAGCGCCATTGGCGAGCCGTCCGGCTTCGTAATGTGCAGCAACGAACTCAGTCGGCCCATGAACCCGTCATTCATTCCCATCAGCCGGGCCATCACTCCCGTCCCGACAAATAAAACGATCGCGTTGACGCCGAAGATCACAAAAGGCTTGGTCCACCATTTGTAGCCTTTCATGTCGATGAGCCAGTAACACAGCGCCAGAAATTGCAGCGCCAGACCGCCGGTGAAGAACACGTACGAGCTCGTCCACAGCGACTTATTGATCGGAAACCAAGGGTTCCAACACCAACCAACTATCATGCATGCGAATCCCGCGACGAACATGAGCGTGACCTTTTCGATCTGCGTTCTGTCTTTGTCGCGAATCAGCGTACCTGTAAGAATGCCTAACAAAGTCGTACCCAACGCGCCCATCGTGCTTAGGATTCCTTCAGGATCGTAAACAACGGCTTGCCGCCAAACGTGTGGCCCGAACACGGTCCGGTCGATGTAGGACGCCAGACTTCCCTCTTTGCTCAGGTCGCCCACGTAATGACCGGGCGCATGGCCGCGTGTCATCAGGAAGTGATAGATGATGAGTAATGCGACCGCGATAATCGCCTGTGTTCGCGC
>JBKPPE010000291.1:0-7389 GCA_046733375.1 Acidobacteriota bacterium
ATTCACAAGCGCGCGCGCGATTGCCACCCGCTGGCGCTGACCACCGGAAAGCTCGTTCGGACGGTGCATCATGCGATCCGTCAGGTCTACGGCGGCCAGAGCCTGCTTGGCCATCTCATGACGCTTTGCGCCGGGAATGCCGCCATAGATCAGCGGCAGCTCGACATTGTGCAAAGCCGTAGCGCGCGCCAGCAGATTGAACGTCTGAAACACAAAGCCGACTTCCTGATTGCGAATGCGCGCCAGCTCGTCGTCATCCATCTCCGAGACGTTCTTACCGTTCAACCAGTACTGGCCCTGCGAAGGCGTGTCGAGACATCCGATCAAATTCATCAGCGTCGACTTGCCCGAACCAGACGGCCCGGTAATCGCGACGTATTCTCCGCGATGGACGTCGAAAGAGACGCCGTGCAGGGCGTGGACCTTCTCTGCGCCCATGTCGTAGGTCTTCCAGAGATCGCGCATCGCGATCAGCACGGTACTCTTACCGTCGCCTGAGGGAATTTGCGGTTGCACTGCAATGCCTGATGAAGGCGTGGCTGATGTGATTGTGGCTACGTCACTCATTTCGATGTTCAGCGAAATGTCGCCGCAGAGCGGCGGAATGCCGGATACTATAAACATTCCGCGCCCACGGCGCACTTCTAGTTAGCTTCCGGCGTTTGCGTTCGCGTCAGGTTTGCGCGTCTGCTTCTTGACGCCCGTGCCGTCCTTCAACGTCTTGAGCACGCGACTTGGGCCGGTGACAACTTCAGCGCCTGACGATAGGCCCGACGTGATCTCGATATCGGACTCTCCAGTGATGCCAGTGGTGACTTCGACGAACTTCACTTTGCCCGCCTTGTCGAGAATATAGACGCCTTTGATCTCCTTGGGTTTTTCACCCTGAGGAGGCGGGGGCGCGCTACCCGCGACGGTGGGTCCCGGCGCCGGAGTCGGCGGGGCCTTCTCGACAATCGCCTGCAAAGGAACTGCGATTACGTTGTTCTTGGTTTTGGTCGTGATAGTAGCCGTCGCGCTCATGCCGGGACGCAGCTTACCGCGCGCATCGTCCGCCAGTTCTCGCAACTCGAGCGTTACCTTGAACTCTTTTGCTTCCTGAACATTGACGCGATTCGATAGACCACCTTGCGTATCTGACTTCGCTATCGCGAGCGGGTTCTTCTGAGTTACAACCGCCTTGATTTCTTTTTCGCCAAGCGCGTCGACTTTGACCTTCGCTTCCTGTCCGACATCGACGTTCGCGATTTCGGTTTCATCAACGTTGACTTCGACGTTGATGGTCGACATGTCCGCGATTGTCATGAGCGGTGTCGAAGACAGCGCCGACACTGCGTACTCACCGACGCGCGTCGGGACATCAGCCACCACGCCAGGCAAAGGTGAATACTGCGTCGCCTTTTCACGCTGGCTCGACTGGCCGCGCAGAATGGCCTGTTGCTGATTCGCGCGCATCTCGCTGGAACGGACGCTGGTTTGCGCTTCCTTCACTGCGACCTTTTGCTGATTGGCGCGCTCCTCAGCTTCTTTGACCGCAATGTTTGCCGAGGCGAGTTTCGCTTTGGCTTGATCGTAACGATCCCGCGTGGCGTCGTACTCAGAGCGTGACATGACGTTGGATTCGACCAAGTTCGTGGCACGCTTCAATTCGCGTTCGGCCGCCTTCAAATCGATGTCGGCCGCGGCGGCACTTTGTCTGGCTTGCGAGACGCCTGCTTCTGCAACTACTAAGCCCTGTCGTGCTGAGGCTACCGCATTACGTGCATTGTTGACGTCGTTCAGTACTGACTGCGTGTAGGCAAATTGCGCTTCCTGACTGGACTGTAACTGCGTCGGATCGACGCGTACGAGCGCTTGGCCCTTCGTCACTTGATCGCCCGGATTTACGTAAATCTCCAGGATGCGGCCGGGAACCTCGCTCGTCAGCTTGATGTAGCGAATCGGCCGAACTTCACCGGACGCCGTGACGGTGGAACGCAACTCGGGGCGCACGTTTACGTTAACGGTCGTCACTTCGGGCACTTCTTTGCGCGTGGCGACCACGCTAATGATGACAACCAGCGCCAGCAAGACGACACCGGACACTATAATGATGATTTTCTTTTTTCTGCTGAGGGCCATTTTTCTTTCCTTAAATCAGTAAGCTGATGTTTGGACGCTGGGCGCCGGGGCGCAGTTCCACGCTAGAGTTGGTTTTACGACGAAATCCGACGGCCGGTTTCAGGAAATCGAGGTAACGCGCTGATTATACGCGACGTTTATGTCGTTCAGAAGCCGTAGATGCCGCAACGGATAACATTGTCGCGCTTCGCGATTTCGCGATAAGATATGCTTTCGCGCGGGTCTGGTTATCCCCGAACCGGGCCGGCGCTAGTTTTTGCGATGATTACCTGCGAGAGATGCGGTACTAGTAATCTGGATGGCTCGCGTTATTGCGACGAATGCGGTGCCGCACTTTGGCTCGCCGGCCATTCCGCGGATCGGTTGAATCCGCAGTCAAACGGCAGTGATGGCCGTGCCAAAAAGGACGTCCCCGTCACTGTTGCGCGTCCGGGAAACTCACCGGCTGCGCCTGTCGTCTTAGAGCATTCGACAGGCGCTGTCGCAATAGTGCCACAAAGCGCGACCTTGACGATCGAGCGAGGAAAATCGGCCGGAAAGCAGTTCACGCTCGGGCGAAATGGATCCGAAATTGGCCGCTGGGACGCCGACGGCGGCGTTTTTCCTGATGTAGATCTGGACTCAGATGATCCGGAAGCGAAGGTCTCGCGAAAGCACGCACGAATTTCCGTTCAGAACGGTCATTACGAAATTGAAGATCTCGGCTCAACGAATGGCACATTCGTCAATCGCGGGCCGCGGCTGAAACCCGGCCAGCATCAGCCGCTCAACGACGGCGACGAGATAATTGTCGGTAAGACTTTTTTGCGGTTCCGTCTCGGCAAGTAACTACCCTCCGTTTGGCTCGACCGAACAACGGAAGGATGCCTCACTTGGACAGGTAAGTAATGCCAGCTTGTACCGAATGCGGCGCCAATGTGGCGCTGGACGAAAATTTTTGCGGTGGTTGCGGGGCGCGCGTGAAAGTTGAAGAGCCGCTCGGCACACCGGTCGATCCCGATCTGTCCAAGAGTCTAGGCGTGGGCGGCAGCACACTTGTGCCGGTCGCAGAGAATTCAACTCCTGTTTCAACCGGCGACATCGCTGAGAATGCTGAGATTGGCGCCACGTCACGCGCCGGAGAGGGAACCAAGCCCGCGCGCAGAAGCAGTAAACCGAAAGCACTCTCCGGCGGAAAAGTTCTCAACAATCGGTACGAAATTGTTCGCCGCATCGGCGGTGGCGGCATGGGCGCGGTTTATCTCGCGAAGGATCGCAACCTGGGCGACGCGCCCCGCGCGGTCAAGGAGATGATCGAATCGCATATTGACGAGACCCAGCATGAAAAGGCGATCGCCGACTTCAAACGCGAGTCGTTGCTGCTGACAGAGCTGGAGCATCCTTCGATTCCCACCGTCTACGATTATTTTTACGACGACAACTCGGAGCGTTTTTACCTGGTGATGAAGTTCATCCCGGGCGCCGACCTCGCATCGCGCCTGCGCGCGACGCCACAGGGTCGAATCGACGAGCCGACGGTGACTGAATGGGGCATTCAGGTCGCCGACGTTTTGCATTACTTGCACTCGCGGCCGGAGTCGATCATCTATCGCGATCTGAAGCCCGCGAATTTAATGATCGACAGCAACAACAATCGGATCATGCTGATCGACTTTGGTATCGCGCGCTGGGTGAATAAGAAGGAAAAGGGCGTGACGGCTGTCGGAACAATGGGTTATGCGCCGCCCGAGTTGTTCAGTGGCCGCGCCGATCCGCGCGTCGATATTTACAGCCTGGGCGCGACCATGTTTCACCTGTTGACCGGCGCCGATCCGCAGGACAACCCGCTGCTGATTTTCGATTTCACCAAGAATCCGCGACCGCGCCAGATCAATCCACAGCTTTCCAGTGAAATGGAGCGCATCCTGATGCGCGCCGTCGAATACAAACCGGAACATCGTTACCAGAGCGGCGCCGAACTGCGCGACTCGTTGTCGCAACACCTCGATAAACTTCGTTCGGGGCAGGTGAGCTACGGCGTGCCCGCCAGCCAACTCGGCGGCGAGACGATGGCCGTCTCGACAGTCTTCTGCGGTTTTTGTGGAGGCCGCATCGCTGGTGACGACGTCTTCTGTGCGCACTGCGGATCGAAGCAGCCGTTGGCCGGAGGGGAGTCGAGCGCTTCTCTGGCCGCGCGCACAACTGCGAAACTCGTCGTTACGGGCACGACGGAACTCGACGCTTCATTCCTGCTCCAAAAGGACAGCAATCTTGTGGGCCGGACAGATCCCCTGTCGAATATTTTTCCCGAAATCGACTTGTCGAGATTTGACCCGAATACGAAAGTCTCGCGCCGTCACGCGCGCATCTGGCGCGAAGGCAGCTCGTTTCTGGTTGAAGATCTCGGCTCAGTTAACGGCACGGTAATCAATGATATTATCCACCTCGAGCCGCGCCAGCCGCGCGCGCTCGACAGCGGCGACCGCATTCGTTTGGGCGAAACCACTCTGCACTTTCTTTTGGGATGACCTGGGCCGATAAAAATTAATGCAAGCAGCAATGTCGGCCAAACCTGAAACTGCGAAAGTTTCGCATCCAACTTCGCGACGCATCGAGCACATCCGCGTCCGCTACCGCGCGCCTTTCAATTTGCGTTGCGGCGCGATTCTAATCGATTACATTCTGCTGGCGTTGATTCTGACATTCAGCACGCTGGTGGCGCGGTTGATGGGGGGCGGCGCACGCCTGGCGGGCGGTACGGCTGAGAACATCGGAATCGTTTTTACGCTCATCGCTTCCGTTTTGGATTTGGGGGTGCTTGCCGGTCTAACCGGAAAGACGCTGGGGAAATGGACGACCGGTTTGCGCCTCGAAACCACCGATGCGAATGTGCCGGGAATTGGCCGCGCCCTACTGCGCCATTTCGTCGGCTATCCAATTTCCTTTTTGGTTTTTGGTCTTGGCTTTCTGCTTGCGATTGTGAATCCCACTGGCCGTGCTTTGCATGATCTGATTGCCGGCACAGTTGTGATTCGTGAATACGGCGGGACGGCCGTTACTAAAGCGCGACAGGCACGTCCGGCCGCGTAATGTTCAGAGTTCAACCTTCAGGTTGTTGATTCAGCAGCAAGCTGAAGCTTGTACTCTTAACGATGGCTGAGTTAATCGTCAGATATCCCGACCGCACGGCCGAGCATTTTCCGCTCAACCGGCTGCGCATTACGATCGGCCGGTCGGCGCGCAACGACCTCTGCATTCCCGATCCGTTCGCGTCGCGTGTGCACGCCGAAGTGCGCCACGAAGGGGACGAATACTTCCTCCAGGACCTCGGGTCCGCGAACGGCACGCTCTACAATGGCTCGATTGTTGATGCGTCAATTCAATTGACGCGCGGTGGCCGCATTCAAATTGGCGAAACCGAAATCGTTTTCAACGATGGACCGTTCCCGCTGAGCAGCGGGGCCACGATGATCACGGACCAAAGTGCGTCGATGCCGGAAGCGACGATTGCTCTGTCGTCGGCTGATCGCACGACTTCGGGCCTGTTCCAACAGATCGAAGGTGCGCTCTCGCGCTCACAGGAATCCGCCGCCCATGAAAAGGTCGAACAGAAGACCGATCTGCTCGCGCTCATCAGCAAAGTGGGCGTGGCGCTGCTCGCTTCCGTGACGTTGAACGAGACGCTCGAGCAGATTGTCTCGCTCGTGTTCGAAGCTGTACCCGCCGATCGCTGCATGATCATGATGCGCGGTAAGAACGATCCCGAATTGAAAGTCGCGGTCGCGCGTCTGCGCGATCGCCAGGGCGACGTCGGCGAGATTCGTATCAGCCGGTCCGTGATCGAAGAGGTTGTGAACCACGGCAAGTCCGTGCTGACTTCCGACGCCCAAGCCGACCCGCGCTTCATGGGTGGCACGGTCGTTTTGCAAGGCGTGCGCTCAGTTCTCGCCGTGCCGCTGGGCGTTGGTGAAAATGTTTTTGGCATCATTTACGCGGACTCGCCGATCGCCGATGGGCGCTTCACGGAAGATCACTTGAAGGTGCTTACCACGCTATCGTCAGTCGCGGCGATTCGCGTTGAGAACGCGCGCCTCACCGAAGAGCAGTTGGAGCGTGAGCGTCTTGAGCGCGAGCTGCAAGTCGCTAGCGAGATTCAGCAGCGCTTTCAACCGACATCGGCGCCACAGGTGGAGGGTTACGAGCTTCAGGGCATCAGTTTCCCGTGTTACGAAATCGGCGGCGACTATTACGACTTCATTCATCGCGCGAACGGAAACCTGGTGGTCGCGCTCGGTGACGTTTCCGGCAAAGGAACCGCGGCCGCGTTGCTGATGTCGTCTCTGCACGCCGCCATTCATGCGCAGTTCGAGACGCATCCTTCTCTGGTTGAAACGATCAGCGCCGTCAACCGCTATCTCGTCGAGAGCATTCCCGCGAATCGATTCGTCACGTTGTTCTATGCGGAGCTGAGTCCGCAGACTGGTGAAGTCTCATTCCTGAACGCTGGTCATAATCCCCCACTGATCGTTCGCACGGGCGGCACAATGGAACAATTAGCCGCCGGAGGCCTGCCGCTTGGCATTATGGCCGAAGCAGATTTTCGCGAAGGTCATACCAAACTGAGTCCGGGCGATGTGCTGGTAATTTATTCGGACGGAGTTTCCGAAGCCGTCAGTCCCAGCGGCGAAGAGTTCGGCCCGACGCGTCTGTACGAAGCTGTCGCGCGCAATCTCGACGCCTCAGCTGCCGGCATCCGCGATCGCATCGAATCCGCGCTTACCAAATTCTCACAAGGTACGCCCGCCGCCGACGACATCACGCTCGTGATTGTGAAACGCCTGGCGGAGGCATCTGCGGTTGCCGCTGGCGCCGATTGACGCGTTTAGCGCTCTCTTCAATTCGCGTGCCTCAGTATTGACGACATCCACTTCGTCGCATATCATCCGCCGCCTAACGGACGCTTCTCTGCAAATGTCCCATTAGTCGTTTTTGAGGCTCCCGCCGTGGAACCATCACTTGACGATACTATCTCTGCGTACGCGCACTCGGTTGAAGAGTTGTGCGCGGCGGAGGATCTGCAGCTTCCTCGCGTTTTGTTGGCAACATTAACCATCCGTGACCGTATTTCGCTCGAACCGTCCACGACCGCGGCTGTCATCGAAAGATTACGGGAGATCGATTGCAAGCTCATTGGTGCCGCGCCGCGGATTGAACCTCTAGTCGGCCGACAGACTCTTACTCAGTGGTATCGAGCGAGGACCGCAGATGATAAGGCGTGGTGGTGGAGGC
>JBKPPE010000292.1:0-3321 GCA_046733375.1 Acidobacteriota bacterium
TTCCAACCGGCACCGGAGTTCCCGTAATAAGAAAGCGGCTGCCAATGGGAGCCCCGAGCGCCAACCCCGGAGTGATACCGACGTTTAAGAGCGGATTCGTTCCAGTCAACGCCGTACTTCCGCCGCTGGAGGCAAAGTAAGCGTAAGTAACCGCAGCATTGATACTCGCCGGAACACCACTCGCGAGCAGACTATTAATGTAGCTCGCCTGCGCCGCCGTGATATTCCGCAACACCTGAGTTCCTAGGCCAGTGGTGATTGTCACGGAACTGCCAAGTCCCGCCGTGACGTCGCTGGTGAAAAATCCTGACTCGTTTCGCCGGCGCTGCTCGAATGCGAAAAAGAAGAACGTGCGGTCGCGATTTAAAGGACCGCCGATCGTCAAACCGTATTGCGCGCGCGTGAACGGGGGATCGGCAATTGGCGCGAAAGCATTGCGCGCCTGGAAACTCTTGTGGCGCAGAAACCCAAAAACGTTTCCGCGCAAGTCGTTAGTCCCGCTTTTCGTGACTACGTTTACGACACCGCCCGATGACCGGCCGAATTCCGCCGCGAAGGAATTGCTGACGACCTGGAATTCCTGCACTGCTTCCTGACTTACCGTCGATCGCGAGGCATTGACTGAATTGTCAGTGTTGTCGGCACCGTCCACCTGCACGAGATTGGAGCGACCTCGCTGCCCCCCAAAATTCAAGCCTGTCGTTGGCGCGGGACCAATCGGTCGCCCGTTGTCGCGGTTAACAGTCGAAGACGTAAGGGCAAACGAAAGATAATTGCGCTCGTTGATAGGCAAGTTTTCGATCCGCTGCTGATCGATCGTCGATGCAACTGCCGTGTTGGTGGTTTCGACGAGCGTCGGCGATGCACCCTGGATTGTCACGGTCACGGTTACTTCTCCGGGCTCTAAGCTGATGTCCTGCGTCGCTGTTTGCCCCACCGTGACTGTGACCACGGGAACTACCGCCTTTTTAAAATTTGCGGCCTCTACGGTTACTTCGTAATTGCCCGGCGGCAAATTGATGATCTTGAAATAACCCTCGTCGTTGGTTGTCGCACCTCTTGATACGTTCGTGCCGGCGTTCCGGGCCGTCACAGCAGCATTGGGAACGGCTCCGCCATTTTGATCGCGCACGATGCCTTGCAGGTCTGCAGCATTGCTCTGCGCTTGCGACATCGCGACACTCACGCAGGCAATCATGGTGAAGCCGATTAACAGAATCCGAGCAGAGGCTTTACGCCAATAAGGGGATGAAAACATTTTGTGTTTCTCCTTCTTTTAAGATCGACAGGACGCTGACGGCCGCATCGTGTATACGTTCGAGAGTCGAGTGGGTTCAGCGGCGCGGGCCTCTGGGGCTTTAATGGGTTCCGCACCCGCAAACATCGGGAGACCGCGCACTGAACCCATCGCCGCGCGACCTTTGCGTGCGCGCTGTTTTTACCGCAAAAGGGCGATTGTGGCAAGACTTTATTGGCGAACAGTCGCGCCTGAATCCATAATGACGCGCTGATTTCGAAGGCCCGCGCGCCGATTGGACATCGCCGGATGGCCGGCCAACCACGTTTGCGAGTGAACTGGATCCGAACAACTCTGAAGTACCTGCTGGGACTCCTGGCACTGCTACTGGCGCTCGCCCCGGTTTACTGGATGCTGACGATCTCGTTCAAGCATGAAGTCGACCAGTTCGCTGTGCCGCCAAAGTGGTTTTCCTTCTCACCGACACTTGAACATTACGCGGACGCATTTCTCGTCCGTTCATTCGGCCAATATTTGGTGAACAGTCTGATCGTAGCCGTGGGCTCGACCGGCGGCGCACTGGTGTTGGGAACGCTGGCCGCATATTCACTCTCGCGGTTTCGTCTGCCACGTAAGCTCAATCAAAAGCTTGCGCTATGGATTCTCTCCACGCGCATGATGCCCGCAATCGTGACTGCCGTGCCGCTGTTTCTGATTATGCGCGACCTGCGCCTGGTGAATACGCGACTATCATTGGTGATTGTCTACACCGCTTTCAATTTGCCGTTCGTCGTCTGGATGATGCGAGGCTTCTTCGCGGAAGTGCCACGCGATCTGGAGGAAGCAGCCATGGTCGACGGCGACTCTCGTCTCGGGGCATTTCGCCGTGTGGTTCTGCCGCTGGTAACGCCGGGTCTCGCCGCCACGGCAGTGTTTTGTCTGATCGTTTCCTGGAATGAATTTCTATTCGCGCTCGTGTTGACGCAGACCGATGACGCGATGACATTGCCGGTCGGGATTGCCGGCCGCGTCACGCAATACGGCATTCAATGGGGCGCAATGAGCGCCGCCGCAGTCGTTGCGATCGTGCCGATCCTCGCGTTCGCGTTGGCGGTGCAAAAGTATCTGGTTCGCGGTCTATCGCTTGGTGCCGTTAAGGGATAGTGGCACAGACTTCAGTCTGTGAGTCCAAGCATTAGAAACGAACCGAGACATGGGAGAACTAGGCACTTTCTATCATCGGAATCTGCCTCATTGGCATCCCCCAGGCAGATCGATTTTCCTTACTTGGCGCTTGTACGGTTCTTTGTCTCAAGACTTGACCAATCGATTGCGAATCACTCGACAAGAACTTCTCAAACGCAAACCGGGCATATCTTCGGGATGGACCATTGATGAGCGACTCGTTCAATACAAAAGATTGTTTGCGAAGATTGATGCAATCTTGGATAAAGCTGAGGCAGGCCCGCTTTGGTTAAAACAACACCACGTTGCCACCCTAATCCAGCACAGCTTGCTTGAGAGATACGCTGACTCATACACACTTTGGTCTTACGTGGTTATGGCGAATCATGTACATGTATTCCTGAAGCCAAAAAGCAATGCGACTCTCGCTTCTATCACGAAGAACTTGAAGGGATACACCGCGCGCGAGGCTAATCGCCACCTCGAACGGACTGGAGAACGGTTTTGGCAGGACGAGTCATTTGATCACTGGTGTCGAGACCGAACTGAATTCTTCCGAATAGTCCGGTACATCGAAAACAATCCAGTCAAGGCCGGACTTGTCAAACGCGCCGAAGATTGGCGTTGGTCTTCAGCGGCAGAACGGAAGCGAAGAGGCATCAGCGAGTTTTTGGCTTTAACGTAAGCAGGGTTGAGGTTCGATACGCAAAATAAGCGTCGTTAGACTTGGATCCACAGACTGAAGTCTGTGCCACATTCATGAGCATTTCTTTACTCAATCTCACCAAGACCTTCGGCAACCACGTCGTCGTCGGTGACCTCTCTCTCGAAATCGCAGACGGCGAGTTTGTGGTTTTTCTTGGCCCGTCCGGTTGTGGTAAGACGACGACACTGCGCAT
>JBKPPE010000293.1:0-7994 GCA_046733375.1 Acidobacteriota bacterium
GACGGCGGTGGCTGCTTTCCGGCCGCGACTTTTGAAACTCTCGACTTTGGTCAATTGCCGACGCCAAGTCTGCGATACCTTTGTTTTCAGTAGCGACCGTCTTCACGATCGGCGGCTGCCAAGTATCTTCGCGAACCGCCAGCGTCAAGAGGGCCTGCAACTCTTTTTCCGCCCGTAACGCTCCTTCTCGATCCGCCTTGTTTAGTACGAGAACGTCGCCGATTTCCATGATGCCCGCTTTCAACGTCTGCACGTCATCGCCCATGCCCGGCACCAGCACGACGACGCACACATCGGCGGTCTTCACGATCTCGACTTCATCCTGGCCAACACCGACCGTCTCTACCAAAATCTTCTGGTAACCCGCTGCATCGAGAATCGCCACGGCATCAACGGTCCCGCGTGCCAGGCCACCGAGGTTTCCACGCGTCGCCATCGATCGAATGAAGACGTTCTTGTCGAGCGACAACGTTTGCATGCGAATGCGATCGCCAAGTATTGCACCGCCCGAAAATGGGCTGGAAGGATCGACGGCGATAATTCCTACGCGTTCTCCTTTCACGCGATAGAAGGCCGCAAGCTTATCGACGATTGTTGACTTTCCTGCTCCCGGCGCACCGGTGATGCCAACAACGAGAGCTTTTCCCGTCCGCGCGAACACGTCTTTCATCAAGCCGGCGGCATCGGACGCGCCATCTTCTACGCGGGAAATCGCGCGGGCCACTGCCGTCGTTTCACCGTCGCTGATGCGATCGATAAGAGCGGTCATCGGACGAACTTAGGACTGTTTGAGAATCTCCCGCGCGATAATCATTCGTTGAATTTCGGAAGTGCCTTCGCCGATCGTGCAAAGCTTCGAATCGCGCCAGTACTTCTCAGCGGGATAGTCCTTGGTATAGCCGTACCCGCCGTGAATCTGAACCGCTTCTTCGCAAACTTTGACACTGATTTCGGACGCGAACAGCTTCGCCATGGAAGATTCTTTCGTCGTCTTCTTTCCCTGGTCTTTCAACCATGCCGCGCGATACATCAGTAGGCGCGCCGCGTCGATTTGCATCGCCATATCGGCGAGTTTGAACTGAATGGCCTGAAACTCGCGAATCGGTTTACCGAATTGCTGGCGTTCGCCCGAGTAGCGCACTGCAGATTCGTACGCGCCTTGCGCAATGCCGACGGCCAGGGCCGCAATTGAGATTCTGCCTCCATCGAGAATTTCCATCGCGTTGACAAAACCCATTCCTTCATCGCCAATACGATTTTCGTCGGGTACGAAGCAATCTTCAAAAATCACGCTGGCGGTTTCGGACGCGCGCAATCCCAGCTTGTTTTCTTTCTTCGACGGCGAGAACCCCTTCGTGCCCTTTTCAAAGACGAATCCAGTAATTCCTTTGCTTCGCTTTGCGCGATCAGTCGATGCAAACGCGACGCACGTGTCCGCGTGAATGGCGTGCGTAATAAAATTCTTCGCGCCGTTGATAACCCAACCGCCGTCTTTTCGGACGGCGCTCGTGCGGGTGCCCGATGCATCTGAGCCGGCTCCCGGCTCCGTCAAGCCCCACGCGCCGAGATGTTCGCCACTGGCGAGCGGCACCAGATACTTCGTCTTTTGGGCTTCGGTTCCGTATTGAAAGATATGGTTCGAACAAAGCGAAGTGTGCGCCGCCACCGAGATGCCGACTGAGCCATCAACCCGCGACAGTTCTTCAATCACCGTGGCGTACTCGACGTAGCCGAGTCCTGCGCCACCGTATTCTTCTGGGAAAAGCACGCCCAGCAGTCCGAGTTCAGCCAGCTTTGGCTTTAACTCGATCGGGAAGTGCTGGGTCTCGTCCCACTCGCTAACATGCGGCGTGATTTCGCTTTCCGCGAATTCGCGCACGCTCATTTTCATCTGCTGTTGTTCTTCAGTTAATTCGAATTCCATTTTGTGGGTTGCGGCGTAGTGTCAGCGCCCGGAGCGATAGCGACGGGATCTACCAATTCTGAGCCTTCAGTCTGTCTCTTCACACTCAAACGACAGGCTCGGTCGCCTGTCGCCGTGTTAATCGAACCTGTCATTGTAACCTAACGCGAGGAAACTCGCAGTCCGCGGCGCGCCCGTTTGGGTTCGCGGGGAGGCGTTGGTGCGCGGTAAAATTTTTTGACTTCGCCGGGCGTCAACAAACGCCACTCACCTGTTTGCAACCTTGAGTCGTCGATGGGCCCGATCCGCACGCGCGAAAGCTTCAACACTGAATGGCCGATGGCGTCGAACATGCGGCGGATTTGCTGATTACGTCCTTCATGTAGGGTCACAGCGAACCACGCATTCGTCTGTGTTCTTTGCAAAGATTCAATCTCCGCGGGCGCCGTGCGTTTTTGATCGTCCAAACGAATTCCGCCACGCAACCGATGAATTGCGTAATCCGTCGGAACACCCTTGACCTTTACCCTGTATACCTTGGGAATTTGGTTGCGCGCGGACGTAACGAAATTGGTGAACTCGCCGTCATTCGTCAGCAGAAGTAAACCTTCGGTATTGAAGTCGAGCCGCCCAACCGGATGAAGCCGCCCTAGCGAACTGGGAACTAAGCTCGTAACGAGCGGTCGACCTTTCGGATCAGACAAGCTGCTCAAGTAGCCCTTCGGCTTGTTCAGCAGGACATACACTTTTTCGCGCGGCCCCAGACGAGGATTTATAAGCCGGCCGTTTACTTTGATGTGATCTGTTTCCGGGTTCGCTTTGGCGCCAAGCGCGTCAACGACCCTTCCGTTGACTGTGACTCGGCCCGAGGTGATCAGTTCTTCGGCGTGACGACGAGAGGCGACGCCTGCGGCAGCGATAAGTTTTTGCAGGCGTTGTTGCATCGAGCGAGTGTTGTCATTCGTTTGCGACGCTGCCGGCCAAGTCCTGGAAGTCTTCGATACTCGGCAACTCTGACAAATCTTTCAAACCAAACTGGATCAAAAACTCTTTCGACGTGCCGTACATCATCGGCCGACCCACGGTTTCTTTGCGTCCTTTGGCGACGATCAACCTTTTATCGAGCAGTGTCTTAATCGCTGAAGGAGATTGCACGCCGCGAATTTCCAAAATCTCCGGCACCGTAACGGGTTGTTTGTATGCGATCACTGCGAGCGTTTCAAGCGAAGCGAGCGACAACTTCGCGCTGGGTTTCGACTTAAGGTACGCCCGCACATGCTCGTGATGTTCAGGCCGCGTGGAAATCTGCCAGCCACCCGCGATCTCGCGCAGTTGCAGGCCGCCACTGCGCTCGCCGTAGTCATCTACGAGTGATTGAATCGCCTCGTCCACGACGGTCTCATCGACATGCAGCACCTTCGCAATGCTTTTGGAATCAATCGGCTCGTCGGCGACGAAGATCAGCGATTCGGTAATTCCCTTCAACTCAGTCGCGGAAATCTCGCGCGTGCCCTGTACTTCGTCCTCGGCTTCGACCGCTTCGATAACCTCCGGCTCGAGTTCCGCTGCTGTCTGTGAGTGTTCAACCATATCTGTTATGCAGGCGTGACGGCCCGAGCAGTAATCTCGCCAAACGTTTCGCGCTGTATCAGTGAGATTTCAGCCAAACGTACCAGTTCCAGCACCGAGAGAAATGCGACGACCAACTCGCGGCGCGACTGCGCACGCTCGAAAAACTTCACGAGGTTTAATTCGCCGGCTGATCGAATCATGTTTCGCAGCCGTTCGATCATTTCGGCCATGGTAACTTCCTCGCGTTCGATTTCCAGCAGCACTTCTTCTTTGTGCCGTGCGAGAATCTTCTGAAAGACCGTCAGCAAATCGAACAGTCCCACGGCAACTTCAGGGTTGTTCTTGTCAGTTTCGATCTCGGCGCGCGTGAAGACGGCGCGTTCGACCGTCGCCCGCGACCATAACATCTGCGCCGCAGCCTTGAACTTCTCGTGTTCGAGTAGCCGGTTAACGAGCTCAGCGCGCGGATCTTCGACGTCTTCTGCAACCGCAAGTGGATCGCGCGGCAGGAGCATGCGCGACTTCAACTCGACCAGTTGCGCCGCCATTACCAAAAAATCACCCGCGACCGCCAAATCGAGTTCTTCCATCAGCTTCAGGTAACGCAAATACTCGTCGGTAATTCGCGCCACAGGAATGTCGTAGATGTTTACCTGGTCCTGGCGAATCAGGTAGAGCAAAAGATCGAGAGGCCCCTCGAACTCACCGAGAGTCACCTTGAGTTGATCGGTCTCGTGATCGGGAGCGATGGCAGGAGCCGCGCCGGCGACGCTGATCGATGGCGCGGCCGGCGTCTTTGGTGCATCGGCTGCTGCTGGCGTTTCCGAACTTTGTGGCTCGTCGGTCATTTTCGCGCGCCCACTAAACCCATATTCTCCTGCGCATCGAACAGCGTCGCTTGGGCAATGCCCTGCGCATGCGCGGCGCCGCGTTCCAGAATCGCGTTCAGTTTATCATCATCGATTGCTTTCACGCGCTCCTGAATCGGCTTGAGAAATTCAATCGTGACGTCCGCGAGTTCGCTCTTCAGCTTTGCATAACCCTGGCCGCTGAAATGATCCTCGATTGTTTCACTGCTCCCGCCAGTCAGCAGATGATAGATCGTCAAAAGATTATTGATGGCTGGCCGGTTGGGATCGAAACGAATCTCTGTGCCCGAATCGGTGACGGCGCGCTTGAACTTGCGCTGCACCGCATCGTCACTGTCGAGCAGCATCACGCACCCGGCTTCGCTTTCTTCGTCGGACTTCGACATTTTCTTTGTTGGATCCGCGAGGGACATGATGCGTGCGCCGACTTTCGGAATGAACGGATCCGGCACGCGAAACGTTTCGCCGTAATCGCGGTTGAAACGGATGGCGATGTCACGGGTCAGCTCGAGATGCTGTTTTTGATCTTCACCAACCGGCACGAGATCGGTCTGATAAAGCAAAATGTCTGAAGCCATCAGCACGGGATAATCAAAATAGCCGACGCCGATATTCTCCTGCTGCTTCCGCGCCTTATCTTTGAATTGCGTCATGCGCTCGAGCTCCGATATCCGGGTGATGCAGTTCAAGAGCCACGCCAGCTCCGCATGTGCGCCCACATCTGATTGGATGAATACAGTCGAGACTTCAGGATCGATTCCAACAGCCAGGTAAATACGCGCCAATTCCCGGGTTTTCTCGGCCAGAATTTTTGGGTCCTGAGAAACAGTGATCGCGTGCAGATTGACGATGCAGAAGAAACTTTCGTACTCGTGCTGGAGCGCTACCCAGTTGCGCAAGGCGCCGAGATAATTGCCGAGGTGAACGTTGCCGGTGGGCTGCGCGCCGCTGAAGATTCGTTTCATTTCTTTAAGTGCCGATGAAAAGAAGTCTTTCCGCGATCGGCATCAGGACACCAAAAACGACCCGAAAAACCCCGGTAAACATCGCGACGATCAGTAACAGGAATCCAAATCGTTCGAGACTTTCAAAGGCGGAGTCAAAACTGGATGGCAGGATACTTTGAAGGATTTTGCTGCCATCGAGCGGCGGAATCGGAATCAGATTAAAAACTCCCAGGGCCACGTTGAGCGTAAAGAACGTGAGCAGTAACTTCAGCGCGCCCTCTGCAATCAGTGAGTCTGGCCGATGCAAACCGATGCCGTCGGAAGAAACTATGATCACTCCTACGGCTCCGAGCACTCTAATAATAATTCCGACTACAATTGCAATAATAAAATTGCTGATCGCGCCGGCGGCTGAGACCCAGAAGTTCGCCACTCGCTTGTTGCGCCAGCGTAGCGGATTGACCGGCGTCGGCTTGGCCCAGCCAATCAGTGGAGCGCCAGTGAAGTACGCGATTGCGGGAAACAAAAGCGTACCAATCGGATCGACGTGTGCAGCGGGATTCAAACTGATTCGCCCTTGTAGCCGCGCAAGATCGTCTCCAAATCGATTTGACATCCACGCGTGCGCAGACTCGTGCACCGACAGCGAAAAAATCAGCGCCACCATGAAGAGGAGAAATTGGCCGATTACGCTGCCGTCAATGTTGCCCATTTAGAGGTCGCTGGTCGGTCGATTCCTTCGCAAGACTCCCGAAAGTAACACCACGATCTGTTATGCGTCAAAGCCCAATTCTGCGCAGCAAGAGTCCTTCAACTCCCATTTTCAAACGATAGACGGAGTCATTTGTCGCCACGATCATGTCACCGTTCGGGCCGAAGGCGAGACCCACAACGTTCATGCCGGCTACGACAAGTTCCGCTTTTTTCGCGTCCGGTGAAATTCTGACGATTCCGCGCCGTCCTCGCAGCGAAGCCGCCACGTAAAGATTTCCCTTCACATCAAACGCAAGTCCTTGTGGCCTCCCCAGGCCATTAAAAAAGACCTCGGCCGTTCCGAATTTGTCGACTCGTGTGATCGAGTCAAAGCTCGAGATCGTTGGACCGCTGACGTACAGCGCGTCGTCGGGACCAAACGCCAGATGGTAAGCCGAAACCGACGGCTCGTGCGCCGCCCATTCCGTGGCCTCGCCAATCTCATTTACTTGGAAGATCGTACCCGCGCGGTCGCCCACAAACATGTCACCATTGGTATTGAAGGCCAAGCCAGTTGCGATGCCGAGTTCGCTCGCGAACACCGAACAGCCGTTCAGGGCTGATACGCGATAGACAGTTCCGTCCAGCCTGCTTGTCACGAACATTTGGCCGCGCGGCGAAAACGCAATCGCAGTCGGATTCGTGATATCGCCCGAGAACTCTTCAACAGCGCCGTCCGATGTCAGTCGATACAACGAAATCGGAACGTGCTCACCACGGGAACCGGAACGAGTGATATACAGAGACCCATCAGCCGGATCGAAAGCCGGATTTGCCACGGGATGAAGGTCGGCGGCGAGTTTCCTACCAACGATTAGATTTGCAGTCGCGGAGGATTTAACCGCGCGAGACTGATCCCGCGCCGAGACGGCAACTTCTCCGCCCTCGCTTCCAGTGGGAACAAGCGCCAGAATTCGCGTGCTCGATCGCGCGACCATATGCGCCGCCACGCCATCGATCGTCACGCCCTCGACCGACGTCTCGGGTAAAGCAGCGAGGTCGATTGTAATCTCGCCGCCGGGAATCGCGGCCGGCGGCGCGATCCGTTCAATGATTGGGGCTTTGCTCATTCGAACAAGAGCCCATGGTAACGACGCGCACAAGCAAAGTCGAACCGGCGCGCTTAGAAAACTTCCAAGGGACAGCTAGAATGATATCGAGCTAAATGAGGAGCCTGCACGGAAACACTCACGGTCTGAAACCAAACCAACTGCGACGCATTCAGAAGCTTTATCAGCGACGCGTTAGTCCCGGTGAAATCGTTACGCCCGAGTTCGCGCGGCAGTTGGCCGAACTGTCGCATGAAACCAATCGCCAAATTGGCGTGCTGATTGATCGCAAGGGCTACGTTGAATACGTAACCGTCGGAGACGCACGACGAATTGACTTGCCCGATTTTAAACGCGTGCGTGTCGCGGCAGATCGCTTTCGTGGGCTGCGTTGCGTGCATACGCACCTGCGCGGTGAAGAACTAACGCGTGACGACCTGACGGATCTGGCTCTGCTGCGACTCGATCTGATGGCAGCAATCGACGTCGATGCTCACACGGGATTGCCCGGTATCGTGCGCGCGGCGCATATCCTGCCGACTACCGCGACCAATCACGGCAATGGAAATGGCGATCAGTTTGCGTTTCTCACTCCTGCCGTTCCCAGTCAGCTCCAGGTCGATTTTCTTGAGCTGATGGAAGCGCTCGAAGCTGAAATGGCGCGTAATCGCCACACCGTCATCAAGCGCACCGGCGCCGGCGATGCGGCGATTCTGGTGCATGTCACCACCGGTGTGGTTAGCGAGGCCGAAGATTCAATGGCAGAGTTGCGCGAACTGGCATTATCAGCGCGAGTTAGTGTGGTCGACGAGATCATTCAACGGCGCTCTGCAATCGATCCGCGCACGGTCATGGGCAAGGGAAAGCTGGACGAGTTGCTCATCCGCGCGATGCAGATTGG
>JBKPPE010000294.1:0-4785 GCA_046733375.1 Acidobacteriota bacterium
CTTTCAATTATGGCGGCAATTCTGCGCCGATCGAGGAATACCGGTCGAGTCTCTGCCGAGTACGCTCAGTCCTGAATTAAAAGAAGAGTGGAAGAGATTCAAAGAAGAGACGTCGGACTCGACGACGCAACAAAGCGGTGAAAAGCGGTAAATCGTAAATAGTAAATCGTGAATAGGAAGAATTAGTAAATCGTGAATCGTAAATAGATGAACCCCGATGTCAATCCTGTCTGATGTCGGAGTTTCGTCTATTCACGATTTACGATTTACCATTTACCAGGCTGCACTCCCGTCCTTTTCCACCTCCACCATGACTTTCGGCACATTCGCACCGTAACCGGCTGGTCTATACTGCCTGCCCGTACGCGAGGTTCCTGACGCTCGGGAGCGCGATCGTCTTACCCTCCTTTTGCCGCAAGAGTCGGGCAAAGCAGGCGTTGGAAGAAATTGAAGCACAGGGGATCTGACTTAAGTGCCGTTAGGCACGGAATATTTGTAGATAGGAAGCAATCTTTTAACGGTTTAGCCCATTTATGGGCGACAGAGAATGCCGCTCGTCCGGAGCTGCGATTCACTAGCCAGCCTGGTTCTACAAATATTTCGCCGCTACGCCGCTGAGAACTAGCTATGGAGTTTTGAAGGCAGAGCCTTCCCATCTCCCTTTGAGAGGTGGGTGAGACTTTCGCTTTGGAGTGGGCGAGACTTCGACGAAGTCGAGAATGCGACCAGCATCATGACCAACAACCAGACAAAGACCCGCGCCCTTGGACTCAACAGTCTGGGATTTACTTCCGTAACCCTGACTGCCTACCTCTCGGCGCTGATTATGATGGGTTATGTCCTTAACACCATTTCTGCGTCGAAAGCGACGCTCCTTATTACTTTGGCGCTGGTCTATTTAGCCACCGGCGTTTTCGGATACGCGTTCGCCCGTAATCGAGCTTCGGTTGGTTTGTCTTTGATCTATCTGGGAATTCAAATCGGTTTGTCCGTGAGTCTTTTGTATGTCGCCAAGTCGCCAGCCCTTCTGCTGGCGATGCTGCCGCTGGCCGGCCAGGCAGTCGTTTTGTTGCCGCGGCGTTTGATGCTGGTGGTGTGCGGCGCGATGTGGCTGGCAGTCGTTCTGCCGGCGGCGTTCTTTGGCGCGTGGGGACCAGCGGCCGTCCTGGGCATGTTCTTCCTGGCCGGAATCGTTTTTGTGGTAGTGATCACGCGCCTGGCCGTCAAAGAGCAACGAGCCCGTGCCGAAGTAGAACGACTCTTGGCTGAACTAAGAGAGGCAAACGAAAAGTTGCGCGCCTACGCCGACCAGGTCGAAGAAGTCGCCACGTTAACCGAACGGAACCGTTTGGCGCGGGAGATTCACGATAGCCTCGGGCATTATCTGACCGTCGTGATTGTGCAGATCGAGGCCGCTATGGCCATGAAAGAAAGCGATCGTGAACGCCGTCTCGACAGCTTGCGCAAGGCGCAGGGTTTGGCGCAGAAAGGACTGGCCGAAGTAAGACGCTCAGTGACCGCGCTGCGCATGCCCGGTGAATCGCGATCGCTCATTGACGGCCTGAATGCTTTATTCGAGGAATGCCGCGCTTCAGGTGTGGCCACAGATTTTCAAATGCGGGGAACGCCACGCAGACTGGCGCCGCCGGCGGAACTGGCGTTATATCGCGCCGCGCAGGAAGGCCTGACCAATGTGAGGCGCCACTCTCAGGCAAAGTCAGCCGCGATCACCCTCGACTACTCTGGAGCCGTTGTCAGGTTGATCGTTCACGATGACGGCGTTGGCGCAGAGAGCGTCGAACAGGGATTTGGTTTAGTCGGATTACGTGAACGAGTGCAACTGGCAGGTGGTGAAGTAAGAATTGCCACGGGCTTGAATCAAGGCTTCACACTTGAGATTGATGTACCCGAATGATCAGGATCCTGATTGCAGATGACCAGGCACTTTTTCGCGAGGCGCTCAGAACTCTGATCTCCTTGCAGCCTGATTTCGAGGTCGTGGGCGAAGCTGCCGACGGTGCCGAAGCTTTCAAGCTCTGCCAAAGACACCATCCCGCCGTGGTGCTGATGGACTTGCAGATGCCGGTGGTGGACGGCGTTACCGCCACGCGACGTTTGCGCGCGGAGCGACCGGAATGCAGAGTGATCGCGCTGACTACGTTTGACGACGATGAATACGTCTTCGAATGCTTGCGGGCCGGAGCGGTGGGTTACCTCCTGAAAGATGCGCCTTCTGAAAATCTCTTCGCCGCGATTCGCGCCGCCGCGCGTGGCGAATCTTTTCTGCAACCTTCAGTGACAACCCGCGTGATTGCCGAATTCACCCGCCTTTCTGATCCTAAGATGAATCCTTCGGAGTTGGTCGAGCCGCTTTCAGATCGCGAGCGCGAAATTCTGCGGTTCATAGGTCAGGGAGCAAGCAATCGCGAGATTGCCGACAAGTTATTCATTACCGAAGGCACCGTGAAAAACCACGTCAGTAATATCCTGGGCAAACTCGATGTTCGCGATCGCACTCAGGCTGCCCTCAAAGCCCGCGAGTTGGGCCTTCAATAAATAATTGCGCCGGGTGGTCTAATTTGTACCGCAAACTGTTAGTTTGCGATGAACGGATGACTTTGTCAGGCGCGCGCAAACTAACAGTTTGCGTTACAAAAAACCAAAATTAGGCCACTCGCTGAACCCGCCGGCGTGGTCATGGAAAATTCATGACTGCCGTTCATGACTTTAGACACATCAAGGTTTTTTTCGCTGATGGTAGGTTTCAGCTCCCATGAAGGAGTTTGAGATGAGAGCCAAAATGGTGAAACGAATCTTGATCGGCATGGCCCTGGCCGCCGTCGCTTTCTGGATCTGTGTTTCGAGAAGCGCTGAAGAAACTCGGGCGCAGGCGCAAAATCCGCAAAGTCCGCGCACCGCTGCCCAGGTCTTCAAAAACATCCAAATACTCAAAGAGATGCCCGCGGCACAGTTGCAGAGCACCATGTCTTTCGTCGCTGCTTCGCTGGGAGTCGACTGTTCGCATTGTCACACGCGGCCCGCACTGGAGAATGACGACAAGCCTGCCAAGCAGACGGCGCGGCGCATGATGGTGATGGTGAACGAAATTAACAAGACGCTGGGTGACAAACCGTTGGTCAATTGCGCCACCTGTCATCGCGGCCAACTACACCCGAGCACGGTCCCGCCTTTGCCGTCGTTGGCATCGCCGTTTATCTCAGGCAATGCGGTCGCCAATGCAGTCTTGCCAACTGTCGACCAGATTCTGGAGACATACATTAAAGCCCTTGGCGGTGAGCGAGCTCTGAGCAAGATCAAAACGCGAAAGCGTTCAGGCGCTGTTGAAGTGGCCGGGGTGCGCGGAACTTTTGAGCTTTACGAGGCTGCGCCCGATAAGCAGTTCTTCACTGGTACGCTGCCGCCACCGCTCGGGTCACTGACGCAGGCAGTTGATGGCAGTGCGGGCTGGGTAAAGAACCAGAGTGGACTCTTTGACATGCGTGGCGAAGATCTGGCCCAGGCAAAGCTGGAAGCGAACTTTTATGCCGAGACGAGGTTGAGAGAGCAATTCAAAACGATGACGGTGACAGGAAAGCTACGAGAAGGGAATCGCGAGTTCTACGTAATCGACGCTATCCGTCCTGATGGCCTGACCGAAAAGCTTTTCTTCGATGTGCAAAGCGGCTTTTTGGCGCGGCGGTCCTGGGACACGCCAACGTACTTTGGCGCTCTACCTAACCCGACTGATTTCGACAACTACAAGAAAGTTGGAGGCGTTTGGCTGCCTTTCACGATTCGCAGGATTCGTGGGGGAACGACTTTCGTTCAGAACATTTCTCAATACAAACTGAACGAGGCGATCGATGATGCAATGTTCAAGAAGCCTGCCGGGCCGAAATGAAGAACCACTGCGTCAGCGGCTGGGGTAGCGGCGCGCGAAGCGCCCGCGGTGAATCGTAAGTCGTAAATAGAAGAACCCAGACATCAGACGTCAGATATCGGAAGTCAGAAATTGCGCCTGAGATCACGACGGACGCTTGGGTTTCGCAAGCTTGATGTGCTCCACTTTTTTTAGATCGACCTCGACGCCGTCTTGCACGAGGACCGGCGCGTAATGTTGGATCTTCCCGGATTCATCTTTGCTCGCCCGGATGAGCACGGTACCGGAAACTTGCCGGCCATCATCCATGATCACCAGGTCTTTCTCTACCTCACCCGGCGGCAACTCGGGAACAGATTTATCGGTGCGGCGGGCACTCACATTCCTGCTCATGGCCACGATCTCTGAACGCTTCAACTGCGCCCCCTCGCCGACTTCACCGCTCATGCCGTACTTCAAAACGTTTTCGTTCAGTGACCAAACAGGAGCGGCTTCGATCCGGCTGCCGTCGCGTAGATAGACCGTCCACACGTCCCAACCGCCCTGTGCCAGCGCCGTCACTTCACCGCAAAGGACGAGGCAGAAAGATGCGATAACCATCGATAAAATCCTTAATCGCATTGTGAAACACCTCTCTGGAAGTATGGTAAATCGTAAATGGTAAATCGTGAATGGGAGTCACCGGGTGGTCTCTCAACGAGCTGCGGAGCAGCGCATGTAGCTCAGCCCAAGGCGAGGCTTTGTGAGCCTTGGGTTGAGGTCCATAAATTTGTGGGGAGCCGCGGAGGTGGCGACCGAACAGCAAAAATCTGTCTGACTTATCTAATCACCCTGCCATCACTAACAGCTTTTCCCGCTAATTCCCTTAGTTGATTCGTGGGTTACGATCTGCAAATGTCATACAC
>JBKPPE010000295.1:0-2816 GCA_046733375.1 Acidobacteriota bacterium
GAATGAAGGCGGCGAACGTCTCTTGCGGCAACTATGAAGCAAAGGTTGCTAACACCGTTTTCAATCGTACTGAGTCCACCATAACCGCGCCGGTACGAATAGATTTCGCAGGCGCCCGGAGCAACGCTGGTGTTATTGAAATGGGCCTTGAACGCGACGAGCCTCGCACGATCCCGCGGCGGCTTTTCTCCGGCGCGTTCATGAACCTTCCGGGAAAGTATTCGCGGTCTTCCGGTGGCGTCGATCGTTATCTTTGCGCGGTAGACTCGCTCGTCGTCGTTAATTCTTACTCGCACACCGCAAATACGATCGTCGCAGCCGATAACATCAGCGACGGTGGCGTTCTCCAAAACCTCAGTACCTGCGGTCGCAGCTCGGCGCAGTAAGTTGTTGTCCATTTCTGCTCGACTGAGACCTAAAGCTGCGCGTGTCGCGAACCAGCCGCTCGGCACTGAGACACGATGTCCGCGACGTGAGTAGAAAACGGTTTCACTGAGTGTGGCTGGATTGGAGGCAAGCATTTCGTCAGCAACTCCCAGCTCTTTGAAGTGGTCAAAACACTCCGGCGAAACGAACTCACCACAAAGTTTCGCGCGGGGAAACTGCTTCTGCTCTACCAACATGACACGCAGTCCGCTTTGGGCCAGATGGATCGCTGCACTACTGCCAGCCGGACCACCGCCAGCAATGATTACGTCGTACTCTGCCTGCAGCTCGTTCATGCGGCCCTCTCTTCAACATCGGGCAATTGCTGCTTGGTCGAAGGCGGCTCTGCTACTGCGCTCAGGACGAGCCTGTAGGGAAAGTGTCGCGTGACTCGCGGCTTTGACAACTCTGCCTGTACCGCCAGTTCGTATAACTCACGCGGTTTAAAACTTCGCAGTATGGACAGCGCGCCATCTTCACGCAGCAGCCGGTTGTGCAGAAACAGCTTACCGATGGTTGTGTAGAAGTAATAGGCGATGGGGTGACGATGGAGATCGATTACGAAGATACGCCTACGAGCAACTCGGCTCATCTCGCGTAGGATGGCAATGATCTCCGCTTCAACGAAGTGATGAGTGAACAGCGAACACATGACGTAGTCGAATGCGTGATCAGCAAATGGCAAGACCCGAGCGTCGCTTCGAACAGCGGTAATACTGTCAAACGCCGATGACTCCTCGTTGATTGCTTCAGCCGAACGTTTATTCAGTTCCAGGCCCACGCCGCGAAAATCACGCTTCGTTTCGCGCGCCCAGTTGGCAGCGACGCGCAATAGTTCTCCGGAGCCTGCTCCGACATCGAGTACAGAAAAATTTTGCAGTCGATTCTCCCGAACATCTTTCAACAACGTTCGCTTGAGCGCGCGCGCATCGCCGAGCCACTCGTTTACGAGTTGCAACTCCGAAATACACTCTTCGTACTCCTCGGCGGTGTAGCTGCCGCGATCAAGATTCTCCAGTTCGTAATTCCGTTGTCGAAACTTATTGAGCATCATGCTCCATTCGCCATCGATCTATTCTGAAAATCTTTCGATCACGAGGGAGCTGTTCTTTGAACCGAAGCCGATACAGTTACAGAGCGCGATGCGCACGTTAGCTTCACGGGCTTCGTTTGGGATGTAGTCGAGGTCGCAAGCAGGATCAGGCTCGTCGAGATTGATTGTTGGAGGGATCTTATTTGTGTGCATTGCGCAAAGCGCCGCTGCGATTCCCGCAGCGCCGCTCGCGCCCTGGGGATGACCAACTTGAGACTTTGTTGCTGACATCGGAATTCGTCGCGCGTGTCCATCAAACGCCAGCTTCAGCGCACTCGTTTCAATTCGATCGTTTAATTGCGTGGAGGTGCCATGGAGGTTTACGTAGTCGATATCTTTTGGCTCGCGTCCGGCGTCGCGTAGTGCAAGTTTCATCGCACGCGCGGGTTCATTGCCGTCCTCAGCCAGACGAACGCGATGATAAGCATCACATGTAGCTCCGTAGCCGGTAATCTCAGCGTAGATTGGGGCCTTACGCTCGCGGGCGCGAGTCAGTTCTTCAAGGACGTAAATCCACGCGCCTTCACCGAGCACCATTCCAGATCGGTTTTTCGAAAACGGCCGCGACGCGCGCTCAGGTTCGTCGTTCCAGTCGTTCGTAAGAACAGTCATTAGATTGAAGCCGGCGAGGATGCCCGGCGCAATTGGCGCATCAACTCCTCCCGACACCATCACGTCCTGACGGCCGAGCGCGATGTGTTGTGCTGCATAAGCAATAGCATCTGTTGAGCTCGTGCATCCAGTCGACACGATGTGTGATAGACCTCTTAAGCCAAAGGCCATCGAAAGTTCGCTCGATAGTCCACCATGTGTCGACGCAGGGATTGTGTATACGGAGGCTTTGTTGGTTGGTCCAATGTACCAGTAGTGATACTGCTGTTCGGTGAATGCGAGCCCGCCACCACCAGTGCCAAGTACGACGCCAATAGTTCTCCGCTCTTCGAGTGATAGATCGTTTGGATGGATACCGGCGTCGTGTAATGCTTCGCGCGCGGCTGCAAGTGCGAGCGGCACTGTGCGAGGCACATGCTTTCGGTCTTTGGGGTTGATTTCTGCTTCCCAATCAAAGTTGGGAACTTCGGCGGCAATTTGTACGGGTGAAGATGAAGCGTCAAACGATTGTATCCTTCGCACGCCGCTTCTCCCTGCGAGTAATCCATCCCAGAACGCCTGGCGTCCGATTCCCAGCGGCGTGACACACCCCAACCCCGTAATGACAACTCGGCGCGGACGTGTCAACGCTCGAAACATTAGGGTTTTCTCTCAACCGGGGATTGAGGGAAGGATAGCACGGGCT
>JBKPPE010000296.1:0-5743 GCA_046733375.1 Acidobacteriota bacterium
CAGATTATCAACACCAAGAACATCATCATCGCGACCGGCTCAGTCGTGCGGCCGATACCCGGGTTCGAGACCGACGGCAAACACGTCGTCAACAGCGATCACATTCTTGAGCTGACTGAAATTCCGAAGTCGCTGATTGTCATGGGCGCGGGCGCCGTCGGCGTGGAGTTCGCTTCCGTGTACTCACGATTTGGCGCAGAGACGACGATCGTCGAATTACTGCCGCGTTTGGTTCCGCTCGAAGACGAAGAAGTGTCGGCTGAACTCGCCAAATCCTTCCGCAAACGTGGCATCAAATCGCAGGTGGATACGAAGCTCGAGAAACTTGAGAAGACTGACACCGGCGTGATCGTCACCGGGAAGACTTCAAAAGGTGAAGACGTGCGTCTGGAAGCCGAGATGTTGCTTGTCGCCGTCGGGCGGATGCCGTTCACGGAAGGACTAGGGCTGGAGAAGACGAAGATTAAAGTCGAGAAGGGTTTCATTCAGGTCGACGAATATCAGCAGACCGCCGAGAAAGGTGTGTATGCAATCGGTGACGTCGTGCCGACGCCGCTACTCGCCCACCTCGCGTCGAAGGAAGGTATCGTGGCCGTAGAGCATCTCGCCAATAAACATCCGCGACCGATCAATCTGCGGCTCGTGCCCAACTGCACGTATTGCGATCCCGAAGTCGCGTCGGTTGGTTTGACCGAAGTGAAGGCGAAAGAAGCCGGCTACGATGTGAAAGTCGGCAAGTTTCCGTTTTCGGCGTCAGGCAAGGCACGCATTCTCGGGGAAGAAGAAGGCTTTGTGAAAGTCGTCAGCGAGAAAAAATACGACGAGATTCTCGGCGTTCATATCATTGGGCCGCATGCGACGGAATTGATCGCGGAAGCTTGTGTGGCGATGCAGCTTGAATCAACCGCGGAAGAACTTGGCCGGACTATGCACGCACACCCCACGGTTTCAGAAGCGGTGATGGAGGCATCGGAGAACGTCGAGGGCATGGCGATTCATATTTAGCTTCCGGGGTCGCGTTTAGCGACGGTTGACTTTAGCCCGGCCTTTCAAGGCCGGGTTCTCGTAGTGAATTGGTACCGTCGTCGCTTAGCGACGAATGAAACGGCGGCAATCATGAAAGAAATTTTCATTCGTCACTAAGCGACGACCTGGTTTCTCAAACGGACGCTCTGCCGGCCTTGAAAGGCCGGCCTAAATTCAGATCGCCGCTACGCGACGAGCACCAGAGCAATGGCCGACAACGAAAAAGCAAAGAACGGAAATCAGAAACGTGGCCCGCGTCGCCGTCCGCCGTTTCAAATGCGCATTAGTACAAAGTATGCGCCGCGGAAGGTTGTCGACGGCCAGGCGCTAAGTTGCATCACGGGGTCTTCGCTAACTGATCCGCAGATGCTCGACCTGTATCGGTATCTGAAACTCACCCGTCTCGTCGAAGAACGGATCGTCAATCTCTATCGGCAAACCAAAGTCGTAGGCGGCGTTTATCGTTCGCTCGGCCAGGAAGCGACTGCCGTGGGGTCTGCTTATGCTTTGCGTTCCGACGATTTCATCACGCCGATCATTCGCGACCTCGGCGCGTGCTTCGTCAAAGGCATTCGCCCGCGCGAAATCTTCGCGCAGTACATGGCAAAGGCGTGGGGGCCTTCGGGCGGAAAGGACCTGAACGTGCACTTCGGGTACATGGAAAAAGGTTTTATCGGCCCGATTTCGCATCTGGGCGACATGATTCCGGTGATGACGGGAATTTTGCTGGGCGCGCGTTTGCAGAAGAAAGACATCGTCGGCCTCGCCTACATCGGCGACGGCGGCGCAAGCACCGGCGCGTTTTATGAGGGAATGAACTTCGCCGCCGTGCAAAAGCTGCCGTTGATTGTGATTGCCGAACACAACCAGTATGCCTACTCGACGCCGACGCCGATGCAAACCGCGGTGCGCAATCTCGCTGAGAAATCTGCCGCGTTCGGAATTCCCGGTTACATTGTCGACGGCAATGACGTGATTGCCTGTTACGAAGTCACGAAGCAAGCGGTCGATTACGCACGTTCAGGCCGCGGCGCGGTTTTGATCGAAGCCAAAACTTATCGCCGCAAAGGTCACGCGGAACACGATGACCAACGTTACGTGCCTGACGGCGAGATCGAGTGGTGGGAAAAGCACAACGATCCAGTCAATCGCTTCGAAACATTTCTGCTCAATCAGAAAGTAGCGACGAAAGAAAAGCTCGACGAAATCACTGCCGACGTTCAGCGCGTAATCGATGAAGATTCCGAATGGGCGGAAAGCTCGCCCATGCCGGAAGCGGAAGGAGCAGTTTACGGCGTGTTTGATAATTCGATCGTGCCGCCGGCATTTCGACCGAAGGTTTTGGAAAACTGAGATTGTGAGAATGGAGTCAGTACCGGGAGCGGTAGCGACCGGGCAACAGCGAATCGAAGGAGAGTTAGATCGGCACATTTGACCCGGTCGCTACCGCTCCCGGTACTGACCCTCAGATTGCGATGGCGACTGCGGCTAAAAAACTTGGGAAACTCGAACGCCCAACGCGTGGCGGTCAGGCCACGATGGTCGAAGCGATCCGCCAGGGCCTTTGGGAAGAGATGGAACGCGATCCGACTGTTTTCCTGATCGGTGAAGACGTCGGCGTGTACGGCGGCGCGTTCAAAGTCACTGAAGGAATCATCGACCACTTCGGCAAGGAACGCGTGATCGACACGCCGATTTCCGAGGCGGCGATCGTCGGCGCGGCGTGCGGCGCCGCGTTGATGGGCATGCGGCCGGTTGCGGAATTTCAGTTCATCGATTTCATCTCGTGCGGGTTCGATATGCTGACGAACTACGCGGCCAAGTCGCGCTATCGTTGGGGTGGGAGCATTCCCGCGGTTTTTCGCGGACCTTGTGGTTCTGGGGTACGCTCGGGACCATTTCATTCGCTGAATGCGGAGTCGTTTTTTCTCAATACTGCGGGATTGAAGATGGTTGAGCCGTCGACGGCTTACGACGCCAAGGGTTTGATCAAAGCGGCGATTCGCGATCCTGATCCGGTGCTCTACTTCGAACATAAAAAACTCTATCGACTGCCGCGTTTGCGTGAAGAACTTCCGGAAGATGATTACATCGTCGAAATCGGCAAGGCACGCACAGCGCGGGAAGGTCGCGACGTTTCAATCATCACTTTCGGAGCGCAGGTGTTGACCGCGCTTGATGCGGCGGAAGAGTTGGAGAAAGAAGGACTCGACGTCGAAGTGATCGATCTGCGCACGCTCGCGCCGCTCGACAAAGAAGCGATCCTCGCGAGTGTGAAGAAGACAAGCCGGGCGTTGATTCTGCACGAAGCGTCTTTGACCGGCGGCATCGGCGGCGAGGTTTCCGCGATCATTTCGCAGGAAGCATTTGAGTGGCTTGATGCGCCCGTCGTGCGGGTCGCGTCGATCGACACGCCGGTGCCTTATTCGCCGCCGCTCGAAGACTATTACTTGCCGCAAGTAAAAGATGTTTTGGATGCGGCGCGGAAATTGGCGGCTTATTAGAAGAATTTGCCACAAAGTTTAGCGGCGGGCTACGGCCCGCCGATTTGTCGGGCAGTAGCCCGACTCTAAACGTAAGCGTAGGGTTTCTAAAAAGGGGAGAAGGATCATCATGCCGAAATACGTCATTGAACGAGAGATTCCCGGCGCGGGAAAGCTATCGCCACAGGAACTCCAGGGGATTTCACAAAAGTCATGCTCAGTGCTGCAGAACCTCGGCCCGCAAATTCAGTGGGTTGAGAGCTATGTCACGGACGACAAAGTCTACTGCGTCTACATCGCGCCGAGCGAAGACATGATTCGCGCGCATGCCCAGCAGGGTGGTTTCCCAGCAAACCGAATCTCAGAAATCCGCACGACCATCGATCCAACGACCGCGGAAGAGAAGCACACGGGCGCGGCTGCGTAGCTGCAAAGTCAATTCGTTTAGAGGCGGCTACCGGTCGCCTCACTTGGTCGGGCAGTAGCCCGACTCTAACCTTTCATTGGAGTCATTATGGCTACCGAAGTGGTAATGCCGCAGATGGGCGAATCCATCGCGGAAGGCACAATCACAAAATGGCTGAAGAACGTCGGCGACAAGGTCGAACGCGACGAGCCGTTGTTTGAGATTTCCACCGACAAAGTCGACGCGGAAATTCCTTCGCCTGCCGCCGGCACGCTCACAGAGATCAAACACAAAGAAGGCGAGACCGTTGAAGTGAACACAGTCGTCGCCGTGCTTGACGGCGATGGCGCGCAACCCGCCGCCGCACCACCAGCCGCGGCCGAAGAATCGACACCAGTGGCCGAAACCGCCGCCGCGACAGAGCAGGAAACCCCACAGGCTCCGGAGCCACCAGCACAAGCGCCGCCTCCGCCACCGCCGCCACAAATCGAACGACCCAAACCGACAATTACGACTGCCGAACGTGGTGCTCCACCGGCGCCGGGCAAGACTGAAGTAAAGCCGTTGCATCGTCGTGATGCGCCGTTGCCGGCGGGTGATGGCGGGTCCGCCACCGCCGAAGATCTCAGGAAAACGAAGTCGAGTCCGCTTGTGCGCAAGATTGCCGAAGAACACGGCATCGACATCGCGCGAGTCGAAGGCACCGGCATGTCCGGTCGCGTCACGAAAAACGACATCCTCAGCTTTATCGAGTCGGGCGCGCCGGCGCCGGAGCGAGCGGCAACGCAACCCACAGCGGCAGCTCCACAAGTTGCGCCACAGCCATCAATCGGCGCACCGGGGACACAACAGGTTACGGTGTTGAAACCGGGCGAAGGCGATCGTGTCGAGCAGATGAGTGTGATGCGGAAGAAGATTTCGGATCACATGGTGCTGTCGCGGCGTACCTCGGCGCACGTGACGACGGTTTACGAGATCGACATGACGAAAGTCGCGAAGCTGCGCGACGAAAACCGGAAAGCATTTCAGGACCGTACCGGCACGAAACTCACATTTATGCCGTTCATCTTCAAGGCGGTCACTGACGCTATTCGCAAATTCCCAATCTTCAATTCACAGGTCAGCGGCGATCAGATTATCTACAAACGGGACATTAATCTCGGAATGGCCGTGGCGCTCGATGCGGGATTGATTGTTCCCGTAATCAAGCGCGCGGACGATCTTTCAATCTCGGGTCTGGCGCGAGCCGCAAACGATCTGGCTGATCGCGCGCGCACCAAGCAACTAAAGCCGGACGAAGTGGCCGGCGGCACGTTTACCATCACAAATCCTGGCGTGTTTGGTGGCTTGTTCGGCACGCCGATTATCAATCAGCCGCAGGTCGCAATTCTGGGCGTCGGCAAGATTGAAAAGCGCGCCAAAGTCCTGACGACGACCGATGGCGAGGATTACATCGCCATTCGGCACCTGGCTTATTTCGCCCTCAGTTTTGATCACCGCATTATCGACGGTGCTGACGCTGAGAAATTCCTGGCTTACATCAAGGAGCATCTCGAGACCGCCCAGTTCGCGATCTGATTACATAACCGTAACAGGTCGTGACGGGATAGGTGGTGGCGTCTTAATCTCAGTAGTTCTCAGCGCACCTCTGCGAATACCTCAGCGCTCCTCAGCGGTTGGTCAAGGCAATCACACCGCAGAGGTCTCAGAGGAAACCGCAGAGTCACGCAGAACATTTGAACCAGGAGACGGTCGGAAGGCCTCAAGTTTTGATGATTGTTACCTTCGCGGCCGGCAGATTCTGGATTCCTTTTCACAACACTTGCCC
>JBKPPE010000297.1:0-4119 GCA_046733375.1 Acidobacteriota bacterium
ACCAAGCACGGCGCGAGTCGGCGCCGTTCGATTCGGCGTGCATCTCTTTGACAAGGACAGCAAGCTTCTTGATCTTGATTATTTCCGCCATGATCTTACGCCCGGCGAGAGTCGTGAGGTGCCGCCCGGCGAAACGGTCGCTTTCGATGTCGACGTTCCACTGCCGGGGCAACCTGGTGAATACGTTCTGCAGTTCGATCTGGTCAGCGAACAGGTTTGCTGGTTCGAACACAACGGCTCTCGAACTGTTAAATTGAAGGTGACCTGCCAGTAACCGTCACGCATCAATAGTTCACAACGAGTCGAACACTTTAGTCGCCTTGAAAAATACTCTAAAGACCGGAGGTGAATACGCGGTAGCGATCATACTCTGCCTGTTGATTCTCACCTGGGTGATGCAATTGTGGCAGGCTAATCTCCGAATGCCATTCGCGTATTTTGGGGACGGCCTCTTCACCAGTCTTGCTGTCAAAGGAATGATCGACAACGGTTGGTGGTGGTTCAATGCTTCAATGGGTGCGCCCTCGGGTTTGAATTTCGGAGCGTTTCCGGCCCTCGATAACACCGAGTTCCTGGTGATGAAAGTGATTTCACTATTCAGTCGCGATCACGCACTCACCTTAAATCTTTTTTACCTGCTGACGTTTCCTTTAACCACAGTTACATCCCTTTATGTCTTTAGAAAACTGAATTTTTCATACGCCGCGGGCCTGGCGGGCGCCTTGCTCTACGCGTTTCTGCCCTACCACTTCTTTCGCAGTTACCAGCTTCACATGGCGTCTTACTATCTTCTGCCGTTGATGATACTCATCGTGCTGTGGGTGCTGGCCGATGAAACGATTGTTTTTCAGCGGGTGAATGCGAGTTGGCCAAAACTGCATTTTAGTTTCAAAACAATTTTCGCAGTCGTGGTGAGCGCCCTTGTTGGCGGTTGCGGGATCTACTATCCGTTCTTTTCCTGCTTCTTTCTCATAATGGCGGGCGCCATCGCTTCGCTCCAGACTCGCCGAATTCACCAGTTCCTCTCGGCTTTAGTTCTGGTGACCGTGGTCTCCAGCGTGGTCCTGATCAGCATGATGCCCCGTTTGCTTTATGAACGAAGTCACAGCAAGGCGACAGGGGGACGCACGGTGGCTGACGCCGAGGTGATGGGACTTAAAGTGGCGCAATTAGTGTTGCCAATTGGAGGTCACAGAATACCTCGCTTAGCCGCTTTGAGGGCTCGATATAATGTCGGTCCTCTCACCAACGAGAACGACACCTCATCGTTCGGTTTCGTTGGGGCATTAGGGTTTTTATGGCTGCTGAGCCGACTTTTTTACCGCAAACCATCTTCAGCCCTGATAAACCGTCTTAGCTGGTTAAATATTCTTGGCGTTTTGTACGGTACGATTGGCGGGTTTGCAGCCTTGTTCTCTTTGCTCGTATCTCCTCAGATCAGAGCACCCAACAGAATTTCCGTTTTTATTGCATTCTTTTCGGTTGCTGCTGCTTCGTTTCTAATCGATCGTAGCTACAAATGGCTCGAGGGACACAAAAAGGCATGGCTGGGAGCTATGTGTGTGATCGCTTTGACGGTTGTAGGAGTTCTTGATCAAACGACCACGACTTTCTTTTTTGTGCCTGAATACAAGAAGATCGAGATCGAATATCGCAGCGATGCCGAGTTCGTCAGTCGAATTGAATCATCACTTCCAAGTGAGGCCATGGTCTTTCAACTGCCGTACATGACTTTTCCCGAAAATGGTCCACTTCACAAAATGACGCAGGACTTCGAACACGTCAGGCCATACTTACACTCTAATAAATTACGCTGGAGCTACGGAGCGATCAACGGCGACGATAATGACACTTGGCAACGGTCGGTCGTATTAAAACCCGCTCCGCAATTCATCGACGAAATTATTGCCAGAGGTTTTTCGGGGGTCTACATAAACCGGAATGGTTTTGAAGACAATGCGGTCGGCCTTGAAACTCAATTGACGGCACTGCTCGGAGAGAATCCAATCGCCAACCGCGATGGAGCTTTATTGTTCTTTAATCTCACGAATTATATTTCTCGACGCAAGGATTAGAATAGAAACTCGACAATGGTTCATGAAGAGACAACCGGCGCAAGATTGGCACTGCAACAGCCAGCACCGTTGCCAAAACCTCCCTCTCTGGCGGCTGGCGCCAGCGCAACTCGCTATCGCGACGACCGCATCGCTCATTGGGACCAGGTGGCCCAGCGGGAAGACTCGCACCGAGGACTGAGTGGTGCATACCATCGGCAACTCACGCACCTGTATCGGTTCTTTGTGCCACCCGGCAAACGCGTGCTCGAAATCGGCACTGGACGGGGTGACTTGTTGGCTGCGCTGCAACCGTCGACCGGTGTGGGTGTTGATTTTTCACACGAGATGATAGAACGCGCGCAATATACGCATCCTTCGCTTAAATTCATCAACGCTGACGCGCATACGCTGCCCCTGGATGAACCATTCGACTTCATCATTCTTTCCGACTTAGTAAACGAACTTTGGGATGCGCAAAAAGTCTTTCAGGAACTGGCACGTCTGTGCACGCCGCGGACGAGACTCGTTTTGAATTTTTACAATCGGCTCTGGGAGATGCCGCTGGCGGCAGCGCGTAAGCTCAACCTGGCACGCCGCAATCTCTCGCAGAATTGGTTCACGGCGCCGGATATCGGCGGACTGTTAGCGCTCGCGGGTTTTGAAGTCATTCGACATCGCGAAGAGATCCTCCTGCCGCTTTCGTTACCTCCACTTTCGACCGTCGCGAACCGCTACCTAGCAAGGATTTGGCCTCTGAATCTGTTCGCCCTAACGCACTTAATAGTGGCACGGCCTGCGAAAGTCTTGCCGCCGCGCGCCCCACGCGTTTCAGTGGTGGTGCCCGCGCGCAACGAAGCCGGCAACATTGCGGCGGTTTTCGATCGCACGCCGGAACTTGGTTCCGGTACCGAACTGATCTTCGTGGAGGGCGGCTCAACCGATGGGACTTACGAAGCCATCGAAAGAGAGATCGCCGCGCGATCGAGCAAGAGTTCCAAACTTCTTAAGCAGACGCGCAAAGGAAAAGGGGACGCGGTGCGGCTGGGTTTCGCGCACGCGTCGGGAGACATCCTGATGATCCTGGATTCGGATCTAACCGTTCCACCGGAGGACCTGCCGCGGTTCGTTGAGGCGCTCACGTCGGGCAAATCTGACTTCGCCAATGGATCTCGTCTGGTGTATCCCATGGAGAAAGAGGCCATGCGGTTTTTTAACCTTGTCGGCAACAAGTTTTTCAGTTTGGCCTTCACTTGGCTGCTGGGCCAACCCATCAAAGACACTTTGTGCGGCACCAAAGTCCTGTGGCGAGAAGACTACGAAGAGATCGCGGCCAACCGGCAGTACTTTGGAGACTTTGATCCGTTCGGTGACTTCGATTTGTTGTTCGGCGCGGCGAGACTGAGTCTGAAGATCGTGGACATCCCGATCAGATATCGCGATCGCACTTATGGCGCTACCAACATCAATCGCTGGAGCCACGGATGGTTGTTGCTTCGAATGGTGGCTTTTGCGGCGCGCCGAATCAAGTTTATCTGAGCCAACCCTCCCGAACTACCGGTCCTAAGTCGCAAACAAGCCTATGAAGATCGCCTGGCTATCGCCATTTCCACCGCAGCGAACGGGGATCGCAAACTACAGCTGCAGGCTGGTCCAGGAGCTTAAAGCCTTTTACGATATCGAACTTTTCTACGAAGGCGAAGCGCCTACTTCGGAACTGCAAAATCAGTTCAAGACCCGCGCCGTCGCGGACTTCGCTGATTGCCGCGACCAATACGATCGCATCGTCTATCACCTCGGCAACAATCACATTTACCACACAGGCACCTACACTCTAGCCTGGGATTATCCGGGAATCGTCGTCCTGCACGACTATGACCTTAGTGGCTTTTTGCACGAGGCCTTTTTCAAAACTAACGACGATCTGTATTTTGAGGCGCTGCCTGGCGGTCAATCCGGAGTCGGAAGACGTGGGTTTGACATGCTTATGCGGAAAGTCATCGCGCGCAACCATCGCGACCCGATGTCGCATGCGATTGTTAAGCGGAGTGAAAAGGTCATCGTC